>NZ_JAABNK010000009.1:0-28245 GCF_009915965.1 Proteus sp. G2300 | reverse complement strand
TTCTTCATCAGACAATCTGTGTGAGCACTGCACATAACACGTATCTCTTAGGTAAGGAGGTGATCCAACCGCAGGTTCCCCTACGGTTACCTTGTTACGACTTCACCCCAGTCATGAATCACAAAGTGGTAAGCGCCCTCCCGAAGGTTAAGCTACCTACTTCTTTTGCAACCCACTCCCATGGTGTGACGGGCGGTGTGTACAAGGCCCGGGAACGTATTCACCGTAGCATTCTGATCTACGATTACTAGCGATTCCGACTTCATGGAGTCGAGTTGCAGACTCCAATCCGGACTACGACAGACTTTATGAGTTCCGCTTGCTCTCGCGAGGTCGCTTCTCTTTGTATCTGCCATTGTAGCACGTGTGTAGCCCTACTCGTAAGGGCCATGATGACTTGACGTCATCCCCACCTTCCTCCGGTTTATCACCGGCAGTCTCCTTTGAGTTCCCGCCATTACGCGCTGGCAACAAAGGATAAGGGTTGCGCTCGTTGCGGGACTTAACCCAACATTTCACAACACGAGCTGACGACAGCCATGCAGCACCTGTCTCAGCGTTCCCGAAGGCACTCCTCTATCTCTAAAGGATTCGCTGGATGTCAAGAGTAGGTAAGGTTCTTCGCGTTGCATCGAATTAAACCACATGCTCCACCGCTTGTGCGGGCCCCCGTCAATTCATTTGAGTTTTAACCTTGCGGCCGTACTCCCCAGGCGGTCGATTTAACGCGTTAGCTCCAGAAGCCACGGTTCAAGACCACAACCTCTAAATCGACATCGTTTACAGCGTGGACTACCAGGGTATCTAATCCTGTTTGCTCCCCACGCTTTCGCACCTGAGCGTCAGTCTTTGTCCAGGGGGCCGCCTTCGCCACCGGTATTCCTCCACATCTCTACGCATTTCACCGCTACACGTGGAATTCTACCCCCCTCTACAAGACTCTAGCCAACCAGTTTCAGATGCAATTCCCAAGTTAAGCTCGGGGCTTTCACATCTGACTTAATTGACCGCCTGCGTGCGCTTTACGCCCAGTAATTCCGATTAACGCTTGCACCCTCCGTATTACCGCGGCTGCTGGCACGGAGTTAGCCGGTGCTTCTTCTGCGGGTAACGTCAATTGATAAAGGTATTAACTTTATCACCTTCCTCCCCGCTGAAAGTACTTTACAACCCTAAGGCCTTCTTCATACACGCGGCATGGCTGCATCAGGCTTGCGCCCATTGTGCAATATTCCCCACTGCTGCCTCCCGTAGGAGTCTGGGCCGTGTCTCAGTCCCAGTGTGGCTGATCATCCTCTCAGACCAGCTAGAGATCGTCGCCTAGGTGAGCCATTACCTCACCTACTAGCTAATCCCATATGGGTTCATCCGATAGCGCAAGGTCCGAAGAGCCCCTGCTTTGGTCCGTAGACGTCATGCGGTATTAGCCACCGTTTCCAGTAGTTATCCCCCTCTATCGGGCAGATCCCCATACATTACTCACCCGTCCGCCGCTCGTCAGCAAGAAAGCAAGCTTTCTCCTGTTACCGCTCGACTTGCATGTGTTAGGCCTGCCGCCAGCGTTCAATCTGAGCCATGATCAAACTCTTCAATTAAAAGTGTTTGATGCTCAAAGAAATCGAAAACTTAGCTATTCATAAATGAATTTACTTTTGTTGTTCACTCTTCAAGACTTGATACATCTAATATTTTAGAAGATATCGTCTCTGCGAGTGCCCACACAGATTGTCTGATAATTTGTTAAAGAGCAGTGCAACATTCGCTGCCGTTTCCGGTCTTCTGCGTTGTTGCGAGGAGGCGTATATTACGTTATTCCTCTGAAGAGTCAAGAGTTTTTTCAAACTTTTTTCTTTTCTCTTCGCTGTCCTTCGTGGCTGTTGTCAGCTCATCGTCGGTCAGTGGATGCGCATTATAGGGAGATCTCGGATTAGCGCAAGTGTTTATTTCATTTTTTTTTCTGTTCGTTCTCTTTTTGAACTTTGCGTCTATTTTTGATACTAAAAACACCTTTTGCGTACAAAAAATATACACCTTATCTTTTTATTGTCTATTCGGTATATTCTATTAATCATGTTTTATTGCTCTGTTTCCGCTTTATTAGCAGATTTTCAATATTTATAGTAACGCATAGAAAAGATCATTTTCTCGTCAACGCCCCCCATCCACTGCTATGCTTTTCTTAATTTTATAAAGTAAAATCAAGTACGAGGTTAAATTATGGGGAAATCAACAATCAGGAACTATTTAAACCTTTCACCTTCTATTGATAAAGATGTTTTTATCGACGAAACAGCAACTGTCATTGGTGATGTGCGTATTAGCAAAGATGTCAGTATCTGGCCAATGGTGGTTATTCGTGGCGATGTGAATTACGTCAGTATTGGAGAAAGGTCAAACATCCAAGATGGTTCCGTTCTTCATGTAACTCATATCTCCCACAATGATCCTGAAGGTTTTCCTCTTATTATTGGTGATAATGTCACTGTCGGACATAAAGCAATGTTACATGGATGCACAATAGGTAATCGTGTACTAGTTGGAATGGGATCTATTTTACTTGATGGTGCAATTATTGAAGACAATGTCATGATTGGCGCTGGCAGTTTAGTTCCACCAGGAAAACGACTTGAGAGTGGTTTTCTTTACTTAGGAAGTCCTGCTAAAAAAATTCGCCCACTCTCATCAGAAGAGATAGAACACTTTATCTATTCTGCTAATAATTATGTTGAGTGGAAAAATAATTATTTAGATACTCATCAATCAGCCATTGATAAAGAATAAATAGGGTGAAGAGTTGATAACTCATACTCAGTGACCAGCTCTTCAAATTCTTCTTCAATGTCCCAACGATTTTGTTTAAATAATAATATTCCGTCTCCAATACCAAAACGCTCAATAAGCTCTTGCTCCGTAATTTGACAATTAAAAAGCATTCCATTGATCATAACAGGAAAAAGAACACAATGAGTCTCAGCTAACCATGTTTCACGCTCTGGGAATTGAATAGACTGGTTCATTGATTCAATTTTTCTCTCAAAACAGTTAAGACAGGGTTAATATCTGGCACACGCTCATACCATAGTTCAAATGCATAGGCAGCTTGCCCGACAAGCATGCCTAATCCATCAGATAAACGTGTACTTCCATGTTTTAATGCGTTGTATAGAAATGATGTCATGCCTGCTTGATAATAAAGATCATAACAAGCGGTTTCAAAGCCATATACATCATTAGGAATAGGCGGTAAGTCATTAGTCATACTAGATGCAGATGCATTTATGATTAAATCATAATGTCTATCAGCAACATCTTTAGGAGCAATCGCTCTAATCGTCCCAAATTGGCTAAATTCTTTTACCAGTTGCTCAGCTTTAGTGAATGTACGATTAGTCAAGGTAATATCGCAATCATAATCAAGTAATGGAAGCAATATTCCTCTCGTTGCACCACCAGCACCAATCACTAAAACGGACCCAACTTTGCCAGGCACAATAAAATCAAGCCTGGCTAGATCCAAAATAAGCCCTTGCCCGTCTGTATTATCACCAAGAAGTGAACCATCTTCCAGTTTAACAATAGAGTTAACTGCACCACATCCCTTTGCTCTATCTGTCAATTTATCTACAAAACGAAAGGCTTCTTCTTTAAAAGGAACTGTAACATTAGCACCTCGTCCTCCATTCGCAAAAAAACGAGAGGCTGTTTTATCAAATTCATTCAAAGGAACAAGTAAACGCCCATAGCCATACTCTATTCCTGTTTGTTTTGAAAAAAACTGATGAATAAAAGGTGATTGGCTATGTTCGATAGGATTTCCCATCACTAAATATTTTTCCATTACAATCACCCTTGTCGATATAATTCACCCGTTAACACATCTCGAATTTCAGAAGGATTTTGCCGACCACCAACATCCCCTTCAACAATAGGAATGATGTCCTGAAATTGTTCTCTTACTTCTTCAACTGTACGACATGGTGGCAATCCACTTAAGTTAGCACTAGTTGACACTAAAGGTTTTCCATAAGCCAAACAGAGCTCTTTAACAATGGCATGATCTGTCACTCTCACTGCCAAAGAAGAAAACCTCCCAGTTAACCACTTTGGTGTTGTCGACTTGGCGGGAATGACCCATGTAACCGGCCCTGGCCAAGATGCAAACATTCTGTCTCGTTGAGTAGGTGTTAATGCACTATCATCAATGTAAGGTTTTAATTGCTCATAATTGTCAGCAATTAAAATTAATCCTTTTTCGATTGAGCGTTGCTTTAGTGCTAATAGTGCCATAACAGCATGTTCATTATCAGGATCACAACCAACCCCGAATACAGCTTCTGTTGGATATGCGATAACTTTATTGTTATGTAGTGCTTCTATAATAGTATTATTTACAGGTGATGCTTCGTTATTCATGTTCTTCTCTTTTTGTTTGCGGCTTCCCACATAATTTGCTGGCGCACACTAATCTTACTCCCTGAGAAGACCTTTTTTCCATCAATAATAAATAATGACAATACTCACACTCACCATTAACAGGTTTATTATTTAACACAAATTGACATTCTGGATATCGGTTACAAGCATAGAATGTTTTACCAAACCGAGACTTGCGTTGTAACAATTTCCCCTTTCCGCATTGAGGACAAGGAATAATGGTTTCATCAGGTTTATCTATTTGTTCTATGTGTTCACACTCTGGGTAATTACTGCAACCAATAAACATGCCAAATTTACCCTGACGCAACACTAAATCAGCACCACAGCATTGACAAGGTTGCCCTTCTAGAATTTTTATAATTTGACCATCACCTTGCGATTTTAATGTTTTTATATAGTGACATTTAGGATAAGCAGAACATCCTAAAAAAGGGCCATGACCACCATTTTTCATGACCAACTCACTGCCACATTCAGGGCATTTGTCCTGTTCAGGTTGCTGTGTAAACGGCATATTTTTTACCATTATTTTACCTCATACACTTATTCCAATCGAGTATAGCCACCAGCCACAATAACGACTTTTTCTATAAGCTCAAGTTCTAATAAAAGAGGAGCTAATTCAGATGTTGATAATCCACTATCATGAGCAATTATATCAATAGGTACTATTTCATTAAAACGTACGAAAGGTAATATCATATCAATCGCTAATTGTTGATTTGGCGTAAGTTGCTCCCTTTGGATATCCTTTTTTTTATTATCAGAGAGCTGTATAAGTTTTTCATCTATCTGTTCTTGCGGCGATTCATATTCGCAAGTAAGCCACTGCAAAGAACTATTTAAATATTCTAAAATATCATCTGGTGAAGATGCTAAATTTGCACCTTGCTTAATAAGTTGATGATTACCTTCAAAATGAAGATCGCCTAATAGCCCTGGTAAAACAAACAATTCCTTACCCTGCTGCAATGCATAGTTAGCTGTAATCAAAGAGCCACTTTTAATTCCTGCTTCAATAATAAGCAATGTAGCACTTAACCCACTAATAATTCGATTACGCTGAGGAAAATAACGCGCTAAAGGAGGAGTCATGGGTAAATGTTCAGAAATTAGAAGACCAGACTCTTTTATTTGTGTTGCAAGAGTACGATGGAACGAAGGATAAATATGCTCTAAACCACTTCCAAGTACGGCAATAGTGACACCTTTATTATTTAGTGCACTTCGATGCCCTATTCCATCAATACCTTGAGCTAGCCCACTCGTAATAGTGAATTGGTTCTTTACCAGTTCTTGTGCAAAGTAAGTCGCCCATTTAGTACCATATGCTGTTGCATTTCGGCTACCTATTAATGCAATTTGTGTGCTGATTAAATGTTTTCGATTTCCTGCAACAAAAAGCAAAAGTGGTGGTGATGAAATTTGCTTTAATAAAGGTGGATAATCTGAATCCGTAATCGTTAATAATGATGATTCATTTTTATCTAACCACTTTAATGTATTATTGACAGCATCTGCATGAAGTCTTAAAAATTGATGACTTTGCTGTTCTGACAAGCCACAACTTTTTAATTGTCTATAAGTGAGTTGTGTGACAGATTGTAAATATTTTGCAATTTGAATGGCTTTATTAGTCGGTAATCTTGAAATAGCATTAAGTCTTATCCATATTTCTCTGACATCCATGCATTATCCTAATGTTATTTTTAGCAAACAGGATGAGTGCTAAACACACCAAATACTGTCAATCTAGATAATAAATGTCTAGAATAGACGTTAAATCCTATTCACATTTTAGAAACAGTCCGAATAAATTATGGCAGTGTTACACGTATTACATTATCCAGACGAGCGCCTTCGCACGATTGCAAAGCCAGTCGAAAAAGTTGATGCCGAAATTCAAAAAATTGTCGATGATATGTTTGAAACGATGTATTTAGAAGAAGGTATTGGCTTAGCAGCAACACAAGTGGATATCCACCAGCGCATTATCGTCATTGATGTCTCCGAAACAAGAGACCAAAGACTGGTATTAATAAACCCAGAACTTCTTGATGCTGAAGGTGATACAGGTATCGAAGAAGGCTGTTTATCTATCCCAGAACAACGTGCTTTTATTCCTCGTGCTGAGCACGTAAAAGTAAAAGCACTTGATTACAATGGCCAGCCTTTTGAATTAGAAGCTGATGACTTATTGGCTATCTGTATTCAACATGAAATGGACCATTTAGTTGGTAAACTGTTTGTAGATTATTTATCTCCATTAAAACGCCAACGTATCCGTCAAAAAGTTGAGAAACTCGATAAGCTAGATAAAAAAAGAGCTAAAGCAGGACAGTAACAGTTAAATTGAAACAGGAAGAAAACGTGTCTGATTCATTACGTATTATTTTTGCGGGAACACCCGATTTTGCGGCTCGACATTTAGCCGCATTGTTATCAACCCAACATCGTGTGGTGGGAGTAATGACTCCTCCAGATAAACCCGCAGGAAGAGGTAAGAAACTGACTATTAGCCCAGTTAAAGCACTAGCTTTAACTCATGATATTCCTGTTTATCAACCTGCCTCTTTAAAGCCAGAAGAGAACCATGAATGGATTATAGAACAACAAGCCGACATTATGATTGTTGTGGCTTATGGGATGATCTTACCTAAAGCCGTGCTTGAAATCCCTCGTTTAGGTTGTCTAAATGTACATGGTTCTCTCCTTCCTAAATGGCGTGGCGCCGCACCGATTCAACGCTCTTTATGGGCAGGAGATAAAGAAACGGGTGTCACAATTATGCAGATGGATGTTGGTTTAGATACAGGTGATATGTTGTATAAAGCATCATGCCCAATTACAAATGAAGACACCAGTGCGTCACTTTATGAAAAACTGGCAGAACTAGGCCCTAAAGCTCTAACGACGACACTCGATCTGCTTACATCAGGTAAAATAAAAGCTGAAAAACAAGATGATAGTTTAGCGAATTACGCCCAAAAATTATCTAAAGAAGAAGCAAAAATTGATTGGTCATTATCGGCAGAGCAAATTGAGCGCTGTATAAGAGCCTTCAATCCATGGCCAATGAGCTTCTTCATGCTAGACGAACAGCCGGTAAAAGTATGGAAAGCACACGTTATTGCAGATGATACAAATCAACCGGTAGGAACTTTATTAAAAGCAGATAAAACAGGTATTTATATTGCGACAGGTAACGGCATTCTAAATATCACTGAATTACAGCCTTCAGGTAAAAAGCCTATGGCTTCTGCTGATTTCCTAAACTCCAAGCGAGATTGGTTCACGCCTGGGAAAATCATTCAATAATAATTCTAAACCCTGATACTTATCCTTATCAGGGTTTCCTTTTTTCACGCCAATGTAACACTTCTCTGGCGCTCAATATTAAACGTTGACTCATTATGAAAACGTCATACAACTTACGTAGCATTGCAGCAAAAGCAATCAATCAGGTATTAGATCAAGGCTTATCTCTAAGCACTGTCATACCAGAACTTCAAAAAAATATTTCAGATAAAGATAAAGCTTTATTACAAGAAATTTGCTTTGGTGTATTACGCACATTGCCACAATTAGAATGGATTATTCAGCAACTCATGGATAAGCCATTAAAAGGTAAACAACGCATTTTACATTACCTCATTATGGTGGGTTTATATCAGCTTCTTTATACGCGTATTCCTGCCCATGCAGCTCTTGCAGAAACAGTAGATGGTGCCGTTGCACTAAAAAAACCACAGTTAAAAGGATTAATTAACGGTGTGTTACGTCAATTTCAACGTCAACAAGATATCCTTAATGAGCGTTTTCAAAATAGTGAAAGCCATTTTCTTCATCCATCATGGTTACTTGCCCGCATCAAGCACGCTTACCCTGAACAATGGATGAGTATTGTTGAAGGCAACAACAAAAAACCACCTATGTGGTTACGTGTTAATCAACAACACCATTCACGAGAAGAATATTTGGCATTATTGGCAGATAATGAGATTTCAGCCATTGCTGATGATAGCCATCCTTTTGCTATCCGTTTAGAAAATCCATGTAACGTTAACCTTCTTCCCGGATTTGCAGATGGTTGGGTAACAATTCAAGATCGTTCTGCTCAACGTTGCGCTGAATTATTAGCACCAAAAAATAAAGAACAAATTCTCGATTTATGTGCAGCACCTGGGGGCAAAACAACACATATTTTAGAGATAGCCCCTCAAGCTAAAGTATTAGCAATAGACATAGATGAGCAACGTCTGAAACGTGTACAAGAAAACCTTACTCGTTTGAAACTTAATGCTGTCGTCAAAAGTGGTGATGGCCGTTATCCCGAACAATGGTGTTCAGGTATGCTATTTGATCGCATTCTACTTGATGCGCCATGTTCAGCAACCGGTGTTATCCGTCGTCATCCTGACATTAAGTGGCTTCGTCGTAATGATGATATTGATCAATTAGCTCAAATTCAAAAAGAAATTCTTCATGCTATTTGGCCATACTTAAAATCTGGTGGCACATTAGTTTATGCAACATGTTCTATTCTTCCAGAAGAGAACATACAACAAGTTAAAGCATTTTTAACATCAACTAAAGATGCACAATGTCACTATCAACATCAGTGTTTACCTGAAGAAAAAGGTGGCGATGGTTTCTTTTATGCATTGATAAAAAAAATATGATCCCGTGATAAAAGATGCTATCGGATCCAAAAAACGCTACTATTTCAACGCAAGATCATCAAGATCTTGCGTTTCTTTTCTATTTGTTAATCGAATACTCTGAGAAATTACGATGAAAATTATTATCTTAGGCGCTGGTCAAGTCGGTGGTACTCTCGCTGAAAATCTTGTCGGGGAGAATAATGATATTACTGTCGTTGATACTAATGCTGATCGTTTACGTCAACTTCAAGATAAATTCGATTTACGAGTAGTCAATGGACATGGCTCTCATCCAAGGATCTTAAGAGAAGCTGGTGCTGAAGATGCTGATATGTTAGTTGCTGTCACTAATTCTGACGAAACGAACATGATTGCGTGCCAAGTTGCTTATACCTTGTTTAATACGCCAAATAAAGTTGCACGTATACGTGCTTCAGAGTTTGTTCGTGAAGCAGATAAACTATTTCTTCCTGAAGCTATTCCCATTGATTATTTAATATCACCAGAACATTTAGTTATTGATTATATTTATAAACTTATTCAATATCCTGGCGCATTACAAGTGGTTAATTTCGCAGAAGGCCAAGTCAGTATCGTTGCGGTAAAAGCCTATTATGGTGGTTCTCTTGTGGGTAATGCTTTGTCAACATTAAGAGATCATATGCCACATATTGATACACGTGTTGCTGCAATTTTTCGTCAAGATAGACCTATTCGGCCTCAAGGCTCCACTATCATAGAAGCTGGAGATGAGGTCTTTTTTGTTGTCGCATCTCAGCATATTCGTGCTGTAATGAGTGAATTACAACGATTAGAAAAACCATATAAACGCATTATGATTGTGGGTGGCGGTAATGTAGGTGCTGGTTTAGCTGCTAGATTAGAAAAAGATTATAGCGTCAAACTTATTGAACATAATCAACAACGTGCAACTGAATTAGCAGAACTTCTTCATGACACAATTGTTTTTTATGGTGATGCATCAGACCAAGAGCTTCTTGCAGAAGAACATATAGAACAAATCGATGTCTTTATCGCGCTGACTAATGATGATGAAGCTAACATTATGTCTGCTATGTTAGCAAAAAGAATGGGGGCAAAAAAAGCAATGGTCCTCATTCAGCGCAGTGCGTATGTTGATTTAGTTCAAGGTGGCGTTATTGATATTGCAATTTCACCACAGCAAGCAACTATTTCTGCACTTTTAGGTCATGTTCGTAAAGCGGATATCGTCAGTGTTTCCTCATTACGTCGCGGTGTTGCTGAAGCAATTGAAGCTGTGGCTCACGGTGATGAAAATACATCAAAAGTCGTTGGTCGTCGTATACAAGATATCAAACTGCCGCCAGGAACCATTATCGGGGCAATTGTTAGAAATGAAGATGTTATTATTGCAAATGCAAGCCACTCTATCGAACAAGGCGATCACGTGATTATGTTTATCACAGATAAAAAATATGTTCCTGAAGTTGAAAAGCTTTTCCAACCTAGTCCATTTTTCTTATAGAGATGACGTAGAAATAAGAATAATAGTGATTGTTACTTATAATGGTCTATTATTATCATGTTAGATACTATATTTTTACATAATAAATCTACACTTACACAAATAAGGGGTGGTTATGGCTTTTTTCAAAGAGTTTCGTGAATTTGCAATGAAAGGTAACGTAGTTGACATGGCTGTCGGTGTCATCATTGGTGCAGCTTTCGGTAAGATTGTTTCATCACTGGTAGCTGATATTATCATGCCACCATTGGGATTATTAATTGGCGGTATTGATTTTAAGCAGTTTAGTCTTGTACTAAGAGAGGCAAGTGGAGATATGCCTGCCGTTGTACTAAATTACGGTATGTTTATTCAAACTGTTTTTGACTTCGCTATTGTTGCATTTGCTATTTTCTGCGCGATTAAATTAATTAATAAAACACGCCGCCAAGCAGAAGAAGCTCCGAAAGCACCGCCAGCCCCATCTGCAGAAGAAACACTATTAACAGAGATCCGCGATTTATTAAAAAACCAGCAGAAATAAAAACTAAAAGGCCAGTGATAACAATTGAAAAAATCTTTTGTTATCACTGGCCTCCCAGTTACCCTTTTTGTTATGTTTTTCTTTTCTCACAAAACTACCTTTTCCTTTCTTGTTTTTTTCTACGCGCTGCCTAAATAATGGATCGTGAACCAATGCAGCTAAAGCATTCTCTTTAATAACACCTTTTTGGTGTTGATATTTGTTAGACATAACAAACCTCTTAAATTGTTAAAGAACATAAAACAAAATTCGGTAATGATATTATTGCTTTGTTGCTCCGGATTCAAGTATTTCTAGAATTGAGCAATAAGTACTCTCATGAGCACTACCACAACACGCATTACTTAACATTTTTAATGAATCGCGCATTTTTTCCATCTCTTTTAAACGCAATTCAACTTCTTCAAGTCTTGCATCAACGATATGCTTCGACTCGATACAAGTGTGATGAGCAGGATCAACACGAATCGAAAGGAGTTCAGTAATAGCATCCAATGTAAAACCAAGCTCTTTCGCATAGCGGATAAAACGTAATCGCTGTAGATCTTTTTCTGTATAGAGGCGATAACCCCCTTCTGTACGTCTATCATGATCCATCAACCCTTGTTTTTCATAAAACCGGATTGTATCTGTTGTTACATTCGCAAGTTTTGCAACTTGTCCAATACGGTACATGGATCATCCTCCATTGTTAATTATGAATAAGCATAGCAAATAACCAAAAGAACAGAATTGAAAAATAGTACGAAGCTTATAATACGCAATAACAGTATGGTGACATAGCAGAAAATAAATATGATGCAACACAAAAGAAAATAAAGAGGTATGCAAAAAATAAAAAAGAGAGAGCGTAGTATACTTACAAATAGTTTTTTAACAGGTATAAAAAAACCGGATTAAAAATCCGGTCTTTTTATTCGCTTCACTAAATAATTAAATTATTCAGCTGCTGCTTCTGTTTCAGAATCAGCACGGTCAACAAGCTCAATGTAAGCCATTGGAGCGTTGTCACCAGCACGGAAGCCACACTTCAGAATACGAGTGTAACCACCTGCACGGCTCGCAAAACGCGGACCTAATACTGTAAACAGTTTTGCCACGACTTCGTTATCACGAGTACGGGCGAATGCCAGACGACGATTAGCTACGCTGTCGGTCTTGGCAAGAGTAATCAGCGGCTCAACGACGCGACGCAGTTCTTTCGCTTTAGGCAAAGTTGTCTTGATTATCTCATGACGAACTAAAGAACCTGCCATGTTACGAAACATAGCCTGACGATGGCTGCTGTTGCGGTTCAATTGACGACCACTCTTACGATGGCGCATGACCTTATCCTTCTCAGTAAAACCTTAACCTGTGATCTTATTCATCAGCGATACTTGCAGGTGGCCAATTCTCAAGGCGCATACCTAGAGATAGACCACGCGACGCCAGTACGTCTTTAATCTCAGTAAGAGATTTCTTACCAAGGTTAGGCGTCTTAAGTAATTCAACTTCAGTACGCTGTACCAGATCACCGATGTAGTGGATTGCTTCTGCCTTCAGACAGTTAGCAGAGCGGACAGTCAATTCAAGATCGTCTACTGGGCGCAGTAAGATAGGATCGAATTCTGGCTTCTCTTCTTTAACTTCTGGTTGACGAACATCACGTAAGTCAACAAAAGCTTCAAGCTGTTCAGCCAGGATAGTCGCTGCACGGCGAATCGACTCTTCTGGATCGATAGTACCGTTAGTTTCCATCTCGATTACCAGCTTATCCAAGTCGGTACGCTGTTCAACACGAGCTGCTTCCACATTATAAGCAATACGCTCAACTGGGCTATAGCACGCGTCTACTAAAAGGCGACCGATAGGGCGCTCATCTTCTTCCGAATGAATTCGGGCAGAAGCCGGCACATAACCACGACCACGCTGAACTTTGATACGCATATTAATAGATGCGTTTTCGTCTGTAAGGTGGCAGATAACGTGCTGCGGCTTGACGATTTCGACATCACCGTCATGGATGATATCGGCTGCAATAACAGGGCCAATGCCAGATTTGCTCAAAGTAAGAATAACTTCATCTTTACCATGAACTTTTACCGCCAACCCCTTAAGGTTGAGCAGTATTTCTAGGATATCTTCCTGAACACCTTCTTTGGTGCTGTACTCATGCAGTACACCATCAATCTCAACCTCTGTTACCGCACAACCCGGCATAGACGAAAGCAGAATACGGCGCAGTGCGTTACCAAGAGTATGGCCGAAGCCTCGCTCTAATGGCTCAAGGGTCACCTTGGCGTGCGTCGAACTGACTTGCTCGATATCAACCAGGCGCGGTTTTAGAAACTCTGTCACAGAACCCTGCATTGTGTCCTCTCTTTGGTGCTAAGCCTTACTTGGAGTAAAGCTCGACGATCAGGTGCTCGTTAATGTCAGCAGACAAGTCAGTACGTTCAGGAATACGCTTGAACACACCTTCCATCTTAGCAGCATCAACTTCCAGCCATGTTGGCTTTTCACGCTGTTCAGCCAGCTCTAAAGCAGCCTTGATACGAGACTGTTTTTTCGATTTTTCACGAACGCTGACTACGTCATTCGGGGAAACCTGATAAGAAGCAATGTTAACCACGCGACCATTTACCATGATTGCTTTATGGCTAACCATCTGACGTGCTTCTGCGCGAGTTGCGCCAAAGCCCATACGATAAACAACGTTATCCAGACGACCTTCCAGCAGAGTCAGCAGGTTTTCACCTGTGTTGCCTTTCAGACGTGTTGCTTCTTTGTAGTAGTTACGGAATTGACGTTCTAGAACACCGTAAATACGACGTACTTTTTGTTTTTCACGTAACTGAACACCGTAATCAGACAGACGCGGTTTACGTGCGCCGTGCTGACCTGGTGCTTGTTCCAGTTTACACTTGGTGTCAATCGCCCGAACGCCAGATTTTAGAAATAAATCTGTACCTTCGCGACGGCTCAGCTTGAGCTTAGGACCCAAATATCTTGCCATTTTCTTTCTCCAACTTTCCTAAAAACGAAAACGTTATTAAACGCGACGTTTTTTCGGTGGGCGACAACCGTTATGAGGAATCGGAGTCACATCAGTAATATTAGTGATGCGGAAACCAGCCGCGTTTAATGCACGGATAGTTGACTCACGACCAGGACCAGGTCCTTTAACCATAACTTCCAAGTTCTTAATTCCGTACTCTTTAACAGCTTCAGCGCAACGTTCTGCTGCAACCTGAGCCGCGAACGGAGTAGATTTACGAGAACCACGGAAACCGGAACCACCGGCAGTAGCCCAACCCAATGCGTTACCTTGACGATCAGTAATAGTAACGATTGTGTTGTTGAAAGAAGCATGGATATGAGCCACACCGTCAGAGACTTGTTTTCTTACACGCTTACGTGCACGAATAGGTGCTTTTGCCATTGTTCAAATACCCCGATTATTTCTTGATCGGCTTACGCGGACCCTTACGGGTACGTGCGTTAGTCTTAGTACGCTGACCGCGAACTGGTAGACCACGACGATGACGTAAACCACGGTAAGTACCAAGATCCATCAGACGTTTGATGCTCAGGGTAACTTCACGACGCAGATCACCTTCTACAACGTATTTGGCAACTTCGTCACGCAGCTTGTCGATTTGCTCTTCAGACAGCTCACTGATCTTAACATTTTCAGCAATACCAGCAGCTACACAGATAGCCTGTGAGCGGGTTTTACCGATGCCGTAAATCGAAGTTAATGCGATTACGGTATGTTTATGATCAGGAATGTTAATGCCTGCTATACGGGCCACTATGCACTCCTAAATTAGCAGTTATACAGTACTATTCTGAAAAGCCCGTTTTCAGGATACTCAAACAATACTGTACATATTATAAAAGATTGGGCTGGCTAATTTAGCCAGCTCAACCGAACTTTGCAAGAAAAAAATGCAATAAATTAGCCTTGACGCTGTTTATGCTTAGGCTCGACGCTGCAAATTACACGCACGTGACCGTGACGTCTAACAATTTTGCAGTTACGGCACATTTTCTTGACGGAAGCACGAACTTTCATTTTTACTCTCCGTAACTTCTAAAACAAATCGCTTATCAGTAATTAACCTTTAAGATTTGCTTTTTTCAATGCAGACTCATACTGACTTGACATCAGGAGAGTTTGCACTTGAGCCATAAAATCCATGATGACCACAACCACGATTAAGAGGGAAGTACCACCAAAATAGAAAGGTACTTTCATTGCGTCACGCATGAACTCCGGGATGAGACAGATAAAAGTAATATACAAGGCACCAATTAAGGTTAAACGAGTCATCACTTTATCTATATATTTAGCCGTCTGCTCTCCCGGGCGAATTCCTGGTACAAATGCACCGGACTTCTTCAGGTTATCTGCCGTTTCTCTTGGGTTGAAAACCAACGCCGTATAAAAGAAACAGAAGAATATGATTGCAGCAGCGTATAGTAGCACATAAATAGGTTGACCAGGCTGTAGATTTAACGAAATCGTCGTCAGCCAACCCCATCCTGTACCATCGCCAAACCAAGAGGTTATTGTACCAGGAAACAGGATAATACTTGAAGCAAAAATTGCTGGTATAACACCCGCCATATTTACTTTAAGTGGTAGATGTGTACTTTGTGCCGCGTATATTCTACGCCCTTGTTGACGTTTTGCATAGTTAACAACGATACGACGTTGTCCTCTTTCTACAAAAACAACAAAGAAAGTAACCGCGAACACCAATACTGCAACCAACAATAACAGGAGGAAGTGCAGTTCGCCTTGCCGCGCCTGCTCGATGGTTTGACCAATGGCAGGTGGAAGACCTGCAACGATACCTGCAAAGATAATGATTGAGATACCGTTACCAATACCACGTTCAGTGATTTGCTCACCTAACCACATCAGGAACATTGTCCCAGTGACTAAGCTCACAACAGCCGTAATATAGAATGGTAAGCCTGGATTAATCACCAGACCTTGCATTCCTGGCATATTCGGTAAGCCTGTTGCGATACCAATTGATTGGAATATCGCCAGCACCAAAGTACCATAACGGGTATATTGGCTGATCTTACGACGACCGGCCTCCCCTTCCTTCTTAATCTCTGCTAACCGAGGGTTAACCACTGATAAAAGTTGGATAATAATCGATGCCGAAATATAAGGCATGATACCCAGCGCAAAGATAGAAGCACGGCTAAGAGCACCACCAGAGAACATGTTAAACATTTCAATGATGGTGCCTTTTTGCTGATCGAGCAATTTGGCAAGCACAGTGGCATCAATACCAGGGATAGGGATAAAAGAGCCAATCCTAAAGACAATTAGTGCACCAAGAACAAACAAAAGTCTGCGTTTTAGTTCACCTACACCACCTTTAGCACTCTGAAAATCTAAACCTGGTTGTTTAGCCATCTGTCACTTATTCCTCAATTTTACCGCCAGCTGATTCGATTGCTGCACGGGCACCTTTGGTAACACGCAGACCACGAATAGTCACTGCACGGTTAACCTCGCCAGATAGAATTAATTTTGCATATTCAATCTGTGGGCCAACAACGTTTGCGGCTTTCAGTGCATTCAGATCGATTACATCGCCTTCAACGTAAGCTAAATCAGACAGGCGGATTTCCGCAGTCACGAATGATTTACGTGAAGTAAAACCAAATTTTGGTAAACGACGATATAAAGGCATCTGGCCACCTTCAAACCCACGACGTACGCCACCGCCAGAACGAGACTTCTGACCTTTGTGACCACGGCCGCCAGTTTTACCTAAGCCAGAACCGATACCACGACCTACACGTTTAGGCGCATGCTTGGCACCTTCAGCCGGAGACAGAGTATTTAAACGCATCTCTTACTCCTCAACTTTAACCATATAGGAAACCAAGTTGATCATACCGCGAACTGCTGGTGTATCTTCGCGTTCTACAGTGTGACCGATGCGACGCAGG
Source organism: Proteus sp. G2300 (assembly GCF_009915965.1). Classification (NCBI taxonomy): domain Bacteria; kingdom Pseudomonadati; phylum Pseudomonadota; class Gammaproteobacteria; order Enterobacterales; family Morganellaceae; genus Proteus; species Proteus sp. G2300. Next base: position 11,147 of record NZ_JAABNK010000009.1, on the reverse strand, counting down.
CCTAAACCAGTCATAGTTGCCTTATGTTTAGGCAGACGACCGATTAAGCTGCGTGTTTGAGTAATTTTAATAGTCTTAGCCATGGTCATTACCCCAGAATTTCTTCAACGGATTTACCACGCTTAGCTGCGACCATATCTGGAGACTTCATGCTATCTAAAGCGTCCAGTGTTGCACGAACCACGTTAATCGGGTTAGTGGAACCATAGGTTTTAGCCAGTACGTTACGAACGCCAGCCACTTCTAGAACTGCACGCATTGCACCACCTGCGATGATACCAGTACCTTCATGAGCAGGCTGCATAAATACGCGAGAACCTGTGTGGGTACCTTTAACAGGGTGGAACAAAGTACCGTTGTTTAAAGCGACGGTTTTCATATTGCGACGGGCTTTTTCCATCGCTTTCTGGATTGCTGCCGGAACTTCGCGAGCTTTGCCATATCCAAAACCAACGCGGCCATTACCATCACCAACGACTGTAAGCGCGGTGAAGCTAAATATACGACCACCTTTAACGGTTTTAGATACGCGGTTTACCGCGATCAGCTTTTCCTGCAGTTCGCCAGCTTGTTTCTCGATGTGAGCCATCTTACACTCCTACCTTAGAACTGAAGGCCAGCTTCACGGGCAGCATCTGCCAGTGCCTGGACTCGACCATGATATTGGAAACCGGAACGGTCAAATGATACTACTTTGATACCTTTTTCCAGAGCGCGTTCAGCAACAATTTTACCAACTACTGCTGCTGCTTCTTTGTTTCCAGTGTTTTTCAGTTGCTCAATGATAGCTTTTTCTGTAGTAGAAGCGGCCACCAAAGTTTCAGAACCGTTTGGTGCAATAACCTGCGCATAAATATGGCGAGGGGTACGGTGTACCACCAGGCGAGTCGCACCCAATTCTTGGAGCTTACGGCGTGCGCGGGTCGCACGACGGATACGAGCTGCTTTCTTATCCATAGTGTTACCTTACTTCTTCTTAGCCTCTTTGATACGCACAACTTCGTCGGCGTAACGAATACCTTTACCTTTATAAGGTTCAGGGCGACGGTAAGCACGCAGTTCAGCTGCTACTTGACCAATCACTTGCTTATCCGCACCTTTCAGCACGATTTCAGTTTGTGTTGGACATTCAGCAGTGATGCCTGCTGGCAGTTGGTGTTCCACTGGATGTGAAAAACCTACTGATAAGTTAACCGCATTGCCTTTAATAGACGCACGATAACCTACACCTACCAGTTGCAGTTTCTTAGTGAAGCCTTCGGTAACACCTACAACCATTGCATTTAACAGAGAACGAGTAGTACCCGCCTGTGCCCATGCATCAGCGAAACCATCACGAGGTGCGAAAGTTAACTGGTTGTCAGCATGTTGAATTTCAACTGCATTATGGATAGTACGAGTTAGCTCGCCGTTTTTACCCTTAATCGTAATTACCTGACCGTTGAGTTTAACCTCTACGCCGGCAGGAATGACGACGGGTGCTTTTGCCACACGAGACATTCTTTCCTCCCGAATTAAGCTACGTAGCAGATAATCTCGCCACCAAGACCTGCTTGGCGAGCTGCACGATCAGTCATAACACCTTTTGAGGTAGAAACAACAGCGATGCCCAGTCCTGCCATAACTTGTGGCAGCTCATCTTTTCTTTTATAGATGCGCAGACTTGGACGGCTTACGCGCTGAATGCTTTCTACTACAGCCTTACCTTGGAAATATTTTAAAGTGATTTCCAGTTCTGGCTTAGTGTCGCCTTCAATTTTAAAATCTTCGATATAACCTTCTTCCTTAAGCACGTTGGCAATCGCCACTTTCAGCTTGGAGGAAGGCATTGTGACCGCAACTTTATTCGCGGCCTGACCGTTACGGATACGGGTCAGCATATCCGCGATGGGATCTTGCATGCTCATCTGTCTTTACTCCCGTGATTCAATTATGGTAATTACCAGCTAGCCTTTCTAAGGCCCGGGATTTCACCGCGCATAGCGGCTTCACGGACTTTAATACGGCTGAGGCCAAATTTCCGCAGGAAACCGTGCGGACGTCCAGTTTGACGGCAGCGGTTACGCTGACGTGAAGGACTTGAATCACGTGGCATAGTTTGCAGTTTCAGAACAGCATTCCAACGATCTTCATCAGATACGTTCACATCTGAAACGATAGCTTTCAGTTCTGCGCGTTTTGCGAAGAATTTCTCAGCTAAATTCGCACGTTTTACATCACGTGCTTTCATAGATTTCTTAGCCATGAATGCCCTGCCTTACTTGCGGAACGGGAAGTTAAACGCTGCTAACAGTGCGCGACCTTCATCATCTGATTTCGCAGTCGTAGTAATGGTAATATCCAAACCACGAACACGATCCACTTTATCGTAATCGATTTCAGGGAAGATGATTTGCTCACGTACGCCCATGCTGTAATTACCACGTCCATCAAATGATTTAGCGGACAAACCACGGAAGTCACGGATACGTGGTACAGCAATAGAGATCAGGCGTTCAAAGAACTCCCACATGCGTTCGCCACGCAGGGTCACTTTACAGCCGATCGGATAGCCCTGGCGGATTTTGAAGCCTGCAACAGATTTGCGTGCTTTGGTGATCAAAGGTTTTTGACCTGAGATTGCTGCTAAATCAGCTGCTGCATTGTCCAGCAGTTTCTTATCAACAATCGCTTCACCAACACCCATGTTCAGGGTGATCTTCTCGACCCGAGGGACTTGCATGACAGAATGGTAACCAAACTGAGACATCAGTTTTTGGACTACCTCGTCTTTGTAGTAATCATGCAGTTTCGCCATCGTATACTCCAAATTACTTGATAGTTTCTTTATTAGATTTGAAGAAACGAACTTTTTTGCCGTCTTCGAATCTAAAACCTACACGGTCAGCCTTACCGGTTGCCGCATTGAAGATTGCAACGTTAGAAACTTGGATAGAAGCTTCTTTTTCAACGATGCCACCTGGTTGGTTCAGAGCCGGAACTGGCTTCTGATGTTTTTTAACCAGATTGATACCTTCAACGATAACTTTACCAGAAGAAAGAACCTGTTTTACTTTACCGCGCTTACCTTTATCTTTACCAGTTAGCACGATAACTTCGTCTTCACGACGGATTTTCGCTGCCATTGCCTGCTCCTTAGAGTACTTCAGGTGCCAGAGAGATTATTTTCATAAACTTCTCGTTACGAAGTTCACGAGTAACCGGCCCAAAAATACGCGTACCAATAACTTGCTCGCTGTTGTTGTTTAACAATACACAAGCGTTGCTATCGAAGCGAATGACAGAACCGTCAGGGCGACGAACACCCTTCTTGGTGCGCACCACTACCGCTTTCAGTACATCACCTTTCTTAACTTTACCACGTGGAATTGCTTCCTTGATGGTAATTTTGATGATGTCACCTACATCTGCGTAGCGACGGTGCGAGCCACCTAGAACCTTGATACACATTACGCGACGTGCACCGGAGTTGTCGGCCACGTTCAGCATAGTCTGTTCTTGGATCATTTTAGTGCTCCGCTAAATGTCAACTACTACTGAGCCACTTCCACATTAGAAGAGGCCGTTCAATATCCCATAATACGAGGGAGCGGCATTATAACACCACATTCTCGATATGGACAGAAAAAATAAACGGCTCGTTCAGTTTTGAGCCGTTTATTTCGTACGAAAAGGCTATTTTATTACAGAACAGCTTTTTCTACAACGCGAACTAACGCCCAAGACTTAGTCTTAGACAGTGGACGTGTTTGACGAATTTCTACTACGTCACCAATTCCACATTCGTTGTTCTCGTCATGTACATGCAGTTTGGTCGTACGACGGATAAACTTACCATATAATGGATGTTTAACCATACGATCGATAGCAACAACAATAGATTTTTCCATTTTGTCACTAACTACACGACCTTGCAGAGTACGGATTTTATCGGTCATTACGCACCCGCCTTCTCAGTCAGTAAAGTCTTAACGCGTGCGATATTACGACGCACTTGTTTCAACAGATGAGACTGTTGTAACTGACCACTTGCTGCCTGCATACGCAGGTTGAACTGCTCGCGCAGTAAGTTCAGCAGTTCTGTGTTCAGCTCTTCAACGCTCTTTTCGCGCAGCTCTTTTGCTTTCATTACATCACCGTCTTAGTTACAAAGGTGGTTTTGATAGGCAGTTTTGCTGCCGCCAGCTTGAATGCTTCACGGGCCAGTTCTTCAGGCACACCATCCATTTCATACAGGACTTTACCTGGCTGGATTAAGGCAACCCAATACTCAACGTTACCTTTACCTTTACCCATACGGACTTCGAGCGGCTTTTCAGTGATTGGTTTGTCTGGGAACACACGGATCCAGATTTTACCCTGACGCTTAACTGCACGGGTCATTGCACGACGTGCCGCTTCGATCTGACGTGCAGTCAGACGACCACGGCCCACAGCTTTAAGACCGTAAGTCCCGAAGCTTACATCCGCACCAGCAGCTAAGCCACGGTTGCGGCCTTTGTGCACTTTACGGAATTTTGTACGCTTTGGTTGTAACATCAGCGACTCTCCTTACTTGCGGCCTTTACGCTGCTGCTTTTTAGGTTGAGCAGCCGGTTTTTCCGCCTGTTCAACTGCAGCCATACCACCCAGGATCTCACCTTTGAAGATCCATACCTTAACGCCGAGCACACCATAAGTGGTATGTGCTTCTGAGGTATTGTAGTCGATATCTGCACGCAGAGTGTGCAGAGGTACACGACCTTCACGATACCATTCAGTACGAGCGATTTCAGCGCCGCCTAAACGACCACTTACTTCCACTTTGATACCTTTAGCGCCTAAACGCATTGCGTTCTGTACTGCACGTTTCATAGCACGACGGAACATAACACGACGTTCCAGCTGTGAAGTGATGCTGTCAGCAACTAATTTTGCGTCTAGTTCAGGTTTACGTACTTCGGCGATATTAATTTGCGCAGGAACGCCAGCGATATCCGCTACGTTTTTGCGCAGTTTTTCAACATCTTCACCTTTTTTACCGATAACGATGCCTGGACGAGCTGTGTGAATAGTCACACGAATGCTTTTCGCAGGACGTTCGATAACGATACGAGATACAGATGCTTTTGCCAGTTCTTTAGTTAAGTACTGACGTACTTTAAAATCGCTGTCTAGGTTGTCAGCGAATTCATTGGTACCCGCATACCATGTGGAATTCCAAGGCTTGACAATGCCAAGGCGGATACCATTAGGATGTACTTTTTGACCCATTGCTAGTCTCCAGAGTCTCAGCGATCAGACACAACCACAGTGATGTGGCTGGTGCGCTTCAGAATACGATCTGCACGGCCTTTTGCACGAGGCATAATGCGCTTCATAGAAGGACCTTCGTCAACAAAGATCTTAGCTACTTTCAGATCATCAATGTCAGCGCCATCGTTGTGTTCTGCATTAGCAATAGCAGACTCCAGTACTTTTTTCACTAAACCAGCAGCTTTCTTGTTGGTAAAGGTTAAAATTTCCAGAGCTTGCGACACTTTCTTACCGCGAATCAGGTCAGCTACCAAGCGAACCTTCTGAGCAGAAGAACGAGCGTGGCGATGCATAGCGATAGTTTCCATCTCTTCCTCCTACCTTATTTTTTCTTAGCCTTTTTATCGGCTGCATGACCGCGATAAGTACGGGTCGGCGCGAATTCACCCAGTTTGTGACCAACCATTTCGTCGGAAACGTAAACTGGAACATGCTGACGACCATTATGGACAGCGATGGTCAAACCGATCATGTTAGGAAAGATCGTTGAACGACGGGACCAAGTCTTAACAGGCTTTTTGTCACCGCTTTCCACCGCTTTCTCTACCTTCTTCAGCAAGTGTAGGTCAATAAAAGGACCTTTCTTGAGAGAACGTGGCATGGCTTATCCTCTAATTATTTCTTAGTACGACGATGAACGATAAAATGTTCAGTGCGTTTGTTTTTACGAGTCTTCTTACCTTTGGTTTGAATACCCCAAGGTGTTACAGGGTGTAAACCAAAGTTACGACCTTCACCACCACCATGTGGGTGATCGACTGGGTTCATCGCAGTACCGCGAACGGTAGGACGAATACCACGCCAGCGACTTGCACCAGCTTTACCCAGAACGCGTAACATGTGCTCAGAGTTACCTACTTCACCGATAGTTGCACGGCAATCAGAAGGAACTTTACGCATTTCACCAGAACGCAGACGAATAGTGACATAAGCACCATCACGAGCAACGATCTGAACGTAAGTACCAGCTGAACGAGCTAACTGACCACCTTTACCTGGTTTCATTTCTACGTTATGAACAGTAGAACCAACCGGGATATTACGCATTGGTAAGGTGTTACCCGTTTTGATAGCAGCATCAACGCCAGACTGAACTTTATCACCCGCTTTCAGGCCTTTTGGAGCCAGAATGTAGCGACGTTCACCATCAGCATACAGCACTAAAGCGATGTTAGCTGAACGGTTTGGATCATATTCCAGACGTTCTACTGTCGCAGGAATACCATCTTTGTTGCGTTTAAAGTCAACAATACGGTAAGCCTGTTTGTGTCCACCACCGATATGACGGGTAGTGATACGACCATTGTTGTTACGACCACCGGACTTGCTGTTTTTTTCCAGCAATGGTGCATAAGGTTTCCCTTTATGCAGCTCAGGGTTTACCACTTTAACTACGTGGCGACGGCCCGGAGACGTAGGTTTACATTTAACAATTGCCATTGTTCTTTACTCCTCCGACTTACTCAGCGCCGCCGACGAAGTCCAGATTCTGGCCTTCCTTCAGGGTTACGTAAGCTTTTTTCCAGTCGCTACGACGACCAATACGCTGACCGTGACGTTTCACTTTGCCTTTCATCAGCAGAGTGTTAACACTTTCAACTTCGACTTCAAACAGTTTTTGTACAGCTGCTTTAATCTCTGCTTTGGTCGCGTCTTTAGCAACTTTGAGAACGATGGTGTTTGATTTTTCCATCGCGATAGAAGCTTTTTCAGATACATGCGGCGCGCGCAGTACTTTCAGCAGACGTTCTTCACGGATCATGCCAGCATCTCCTCAACTTGCTTCACAGCGTCAGCAGTCATGACGACTTTGTCGAAGGCGATTAAGCTAACAGGGTCGATAGTTGCTGCATCACGTACGTCAACTTTATATAAGTTGCGTGCTGCTAAATACAGATTTTCATCTACATCAGCAGTGATGATCAGAACATCTTCCAGAGCCATATCTTTCAGTTTCTGTGCTAAAAGCTTAGTTTTAGGAGCTTCAACAGAGAACTTCTCTACGACGATCAGACGATCTTGACGTACCAGCTCAGACAGAATGCTCTTCAGAGCACCACGGTACATCTTTTTGTTTACTTTTTGACTGTGGTCCTGTGGTTTAGCTGCGAAGCTAACACCACCAGAGCGCCAAATTGGGCTCTTGATTGAACCTGAACGTGCACGACCTGTACCTTTCTGTCTCCAAGGCTTTTTGCCTGAACCAGAAACTTCAGCACGAGTTTTCTGAGCACGAGTACCTTGACGAGCACCAGCAGCGTATGCAACGACTACTTGATGCACAAGCGCTTCGTTAAAGTCACGCCCGAAGGTAGTTTCGGAAACAGTCAGCGCGCCTTGCGCGTCTTTCATTACCAATTCCATTCCTATCTCCTCGACGTTACGCCTTGACAGCTGGTTTAACGATCAGGTCACTGCCAGTTGCACCTGGAACAGCACCTTTGACCAGCAGCAGGTTGCGCTCAGCGTCAACACGTACTACTTCCAGGCTCTGAACGGTAACTTGTTCGTTACCCAGTTGACCTGCCATTTTCTTGCCTTTAAACACCTTACCCGGAGTCTGGTTCTGACCGATAGAACCCGGAACACGGTGAGACAAGGAGTTACCGTGGGTAGCATCTTGAGTACGGAAATTCCAGCGCTTTACAGTACCAGCAAAACCTTTACCTTTAGATGTTCCAGTAACGTCGACTTTTTTAACGTCAGCGAAAATTTCTACACTAATGCTTTGACCTACAGTGTATTCTTCGCCTTCGTTCAGACGGAATTCACGCAGTAAGCGGCCAGCTTCAACACCAGCTTTAGCAAAATGACCTGCTTCAGGTTTCAGTACACGGTTAGCTTTTTTGCTACCAGTAGTCACCTGAATGGCACGATAACCGTCTTTCTCAAGATCTCTGACCTGAGTAACACGGTTGTTTTCAATTTCGATAACGGTTACAGGGATTGAAACGCCATCTTCAGTGAAGATACGAGTCATTCCTACTTTTTTACCGACTAAACCAATCATTGTTTCAACCTCTCAATCGCTTGATGACCTGATTAACCTAGGCTGATCTGCACGTCTACGCCGGCAGCCAGATCCAGACGCATCAGAGCATCAACGGTTTTCTCGGTTGGCTCAACGATGTCAACCAGACGTTTGTGAGTGCGAATTTCATACTGATCACGCGCATCTTTATTAACGTGCGGAGAAATCAACACTGTGAAACGCTCTTTGCGAGTCGGCAGTGGGATTGGACCACGAACTTGCGCACCAGTGCGCTTAGCAGTCTCTACGATTTCCGCAGTTGATTGATCAATCAGACGATGATCAAAAGCTTTCAGGCGGATACGGATTCTTTGGTTCTGCATGAGACCAGAGCTCCAACTATTTTTTATAAACGTAAATGATTACTACCCGTACTCATTTCGATTGATGAGAGAGTGTAATCGTTCTGCATATAACTCCCCTATCGGGAGTATTATATTAATGCAATAAAAAATCTGCATTAGCTGATAAATCAGCCCCCACTAAATCAGTGAGCCTGCGCATTATACTTGCCTGAATGATGAAATCAAGCTAAGAATAAAAAATCAGCGATAAAAATTCATTTTCTCTTTTCAAAAATAGAAAAAGCAAAGGTAACAGTCATTACCTTTGCTTTAAATTGTCCGATAATTCACTAAAAAATTCGGGGCCATTTTTCTAAAAAGCTTTGGATTACTCTTCAATAATTTGAGCTTGCAGATAGTTTTGAAGCCCTATGCGCTCAATAAGTTCAAGTTGTGTTTCAATCCAATCAATATGCCCTTCTTCATCGGTTAGAATTTCTAGCATAAGATCTCGGCTAACATAATCATGAATAGAATCTGCGTAAGCAATAGCTTCACGTAAATCTTTGGCACCACCAAGTTCTAATTCAAGATCCGAACGTAGTATTTCTTCAACATCTTCACCAATATTGAGTTTGCCTAAATCTTGTAAGTTTGGAATACCTTCGAGGAATAAAATGCGTTCGATATATTTATCTGCATGTTTCATTTCGTCTATGGATTCATGATATTCCATATCATTAAGACGTGTAAGTCCCCAATTCTTAAACATTCGGGCATGCAGGAAATACTGATTAATTGCAACAAGTTCTCCACCTAATAACTTATTAAGGTGGGCTATCATTTTTTTATCACCTTTCATTTTTATGCTCCTTTGTTTCCAGTCTTTTTAGTGTAGACCTTTTATACAAAGTGGAGAGAAAGGAAATTTAAAATTTGTTATGCAACTTCAGAAATTTGAGGAGATAGCGTAGATTGCTCACTTTCGATAATTTGACGGGCTTGACGCACACACTTACCGCAACAACTTCCAACAGGTAGGATCTTGCGTAATTCATTAATAGTGTGAACTTGGTGTTTATGAATAGTAGCAATAATTTTTTTATCACTCACACCATGACAAAGACAGACGTACATAATAACAACCTCATTAACTACTCACAGAAAGAGTGTAAATGATAATTATTATGATTTCAATTTCTATTTATTTTAGTTAAGTATTTATTTGGTTTTTGCAAATTTAAAATGGTGATAATACAAAGATAGATTTTTATCTGAGAGAATAGAGTCCGATCAATAGATACAAAAAAGGGCATCTACTGATGCCCTTCTCTAGGAGAATTACGCGAGTAATTAACCTAATACTTTAGCAACAACGCCCGCACCTACTGTACGGCCACCTTCACGGATAGCGAAACGTAAACCGTCGTCCATCGCGATTGGGTGAATCAGTTCAACGATCATGTTGATGTTGTCACCTGGCATTACCATTTCTACGCCTTCTGGTAATTCGATAGTACCAGTTACGTCAGTTGTACGGAAGTAGAACTGTGGACGGTAGCCTTTGAAGAATGGAGTATGACGACCACCTTCATCTTTGCTCAGAATATATACTTCTGATTCGAATTTAGTGTGTGGCTTGATTGAACCTGGTTTAGCCAGTACTTGTCCACGTTCGATTTCTTCACGTTTAGTACCACGCAGCAGAACACCAACGTTCTCACCTGCACGACCTTCGTCAAGTAATTTACGGAACATTTCAACGCCAGTACAAGTTGTTTTAACTGTTGGTTTGATACCAACGATTTCAACTTCTTCACCAACTTTGATTACACCACGCTCAACACGACCAGTTACTACTGTACCACGGCCTGAGATTGAGAATACGTCTTCGATTGGTAACAGGAATGGTTTGTCAATTGCACGCTCTGGTTCTGGGATGTATGAATCCAGTGCTTCTGCTAATTCAACAATTTTTGCTTCCCACTCTGCTTCGCCTTCCAGTGCTTTCAGCGCTGAACCACGGATTACTGGAGTGTCGTCACCTGGGAAATCGTACTGAGACAGAAGTTCACGAACTTCCATTTCAACTAATTCCAGTAACTCTTCATCATCTACCATGTCACATTTGTTCAGGAATACGATGATGTAAGGAACACCAACCTGACGACCTAACAGGATGTGCTCACGAGTTTGTGGCATTGGGCCATCAGTCGCAGCAACTACCAGGATCGCTCCGTCCATTTGCGCAGCACCAGTGATCATGTTTTTAACATAGTCGGCGTGACCTGGGCAGTCTACGTGTGCGTAGTGACGAGTTGGAGTGTCGTATTCTACGTGTGAAGTAGAGATGGTGATACCACGAGCTTTTTCTTCTGGTGCGTTATCGATTTGATCGAATGCACGAGCAGCACCACCGTAAGTTTTAGCTAAAACTGTAGTGATTGCAGCAGTCAGAGTTGTTTTACCGTGGTCAACGTGGCCGATAGTACCAACGTTAACGTGCGGTTTTGAACGTTCAAATTTTTCTTTAGACA
>NZ_JAABNK010000008.1:0-33121 GCF_009915965.1 Proteus sp. G2300 | reverse complement strand
TTCTTCATCAGACAATCTGTGTGAGCACTGCACATAACACGTATCTCTTAGGTAAGGAGGTGATCCAACCGCAGGTTCCCCTACGGTTACCTTGTTACGACTTCACCCCAGTCATGAATCACAAAGTGGTAAGCGCCCTCCCGAAGGTTAAGCTACCTACTTCTTTTGCAACCCACTCCCATGGTGTGACGGGCGGTGTGTACAAGGCCCGGGAACGTATTCACCGTAGCATTCTGATCTACGATTACTAGCGATTCCGACTTCATGGAGTCGAGTTGCAGACTCCAATCCGGACTACGACAGACTTTATGAGTTCCGCTTGCTCTCGCGAGGTCGCTTCTCTTTGTATCTGCCATTGTAGCACGTGTGTAGCCCTACTCGTAAGGGCCATGATGACTTGACGTCATCCCCACCTTCCTCCGGTTTATCACCGGCAGTCTCCTTTGAGTTCCCGCCATTACGCGCTGGCAACAAAGGATAAGGGTTGCGCTCGTTGCGGGACTTAACCCAACATTTCACAACACGAGCTGACGACAGCCATGCAGCACCTGTCTCAGCGTTCCCGAAGGCACTCCTCTATCTCTAAAGGATTCGCTGGATGTCAAGAGTAGGTAAGGTTCTTCGCGTTGCATCGAATTAAACCACATGCTCCACCGCTTGTGCGGGCCCCCGTCAATTCATTTGAGTTTTAACCTTGCGGCCGTACTCCCCAGGCGGTCGATTTAACGCGTTAGCTCCAGAAGCCACGGTTCAAGACCACAACCTCTAAATCGACATCGTTTACAGCGTGGACTACCAGGGTATCTAATCCTGTTTGCTCCCCACGCTTTCGCACCTGAGCGTCAGTCTTTGTCCAGGGGGCCGCCTTCGCCACCGGTATTCCTCCACATCTCTACGCATTTCACCGCTACACGTGGAATTCTACCCCCCTCTACAAGACTCTAGCCAACCAGTTTCAGATGCAATTCCCAAGTTAAGCTCGGGGCTTTCACATCTGACTTAATTGACCGCCTGCGTGCGCTTTACGCCCAGTAATTCCGATTAACGCTTGCACCCTCCGTATTACCGCGGCTGCTGGCACGGAGTTAGCCGGTGCTTCTTCTGCGGGTAACGTCAATTGATAAAGGTATTAACTTTATCACCTTCCTCCCCGCTGAAAGTACTTTACAACCCTAAGGCCTTCTTCATACACGCGGCATGGCTGCATCAGGCTTGCGCCCATTGTGCAATATTCCCCACTGCTGCCTCCCGTAGGAGTCTGGGCCGTGTCTCAGTCCCAGTGTGGCTGATCATCCTCTCAGACCAGCTAGAGATCGTCGCCTAGGTGAGCCATTACCTCACCTACTAGCTAATCCCATATGGGTTCATCCGATAGCGCAAGGTCCGAAGAGCCCCTGCTTTGGTCCGTAGACGTCATGCGGTATTAGCCACCGTTTCCAGTAGTTATCCCCCTCTATCGGGCAGATCCCCATACATTACTCACCCGTCCGCCGCTCGTCAGCAAGAAAGCAAGCTTTCTCCTGTTACCGCTCGACTTGCATGTGTTAGGCCTGCCGCCAGCGTTCAATCTGAGCCATGATCAAACTCTTCAATTAAAAGTGTTTGATGCTCAAAGAAATCGAAAACTTAGCTATTCATAAATGAATTTACTTTTGTTGTTCACTCTTCAAGACTTGATACATCTAATATTTTAGAAGATATCGTCTCTGCGAGTGCCCACACAGATTGTCTGATAATTTGTTAAAGAGCAGTGCAACATTCGCTGCCGTTTCCGGTCTTCTGCGTTGTTGCGAGGAGGTGCATTCTACATCTTCCTCATTTCGTGTCAAGCGTTTATTTTCAAGGCTTCACACTTTTTTCTTTGTTCTCTCAGTCAGTTCGCTTAGCGCCCTGTTCCGTGACAACGAGGACGCATTATAGGGAGTTTTCTGAGGCTGGCAATAGTTTTTTTAAGAAAAAAAATCGTTTGCTCAATTCCACAGCAAAACCCTTAGTTATACGCACTTATCAACAATTTTATCCACAGACATCCTTTTTACATAAAATTAGCATGTCAAACGCAATCGTTTGCGTTATTATAGAGACCTATTAAGTAAGATTGATTTTGTGTCTATCTTCTGAAATGTTAGTTAAGCAAACACAATTTCATTGTATTAATGTGATTTAACTTCACCATTACTACCGTTATACCAAACCCAAGGGATAAAATTCATGCAACATCTTCGTCCTATCCGCCGTGCGCTTTTAAGTGTGTCTGATAAAGCAGGTATTTTAGAATTTGCTAAAGCACTTGTTGAAAGAAATGTAGAACTCTTATCTACAGGTGGAACTGCTCGTCTATTAGCTGAAGCTGGCTTACCTGTTATCGAAGTTTCGGATTATACGAATTTCCCAGAAATGATGGATGGCCGAGTAAAAACGCTACACCCTAAAGTACATGGTGGTATTTTAGGTCGTCGTGGACAAGATGATGCAATCATGGACGAACATGGAATTCGTCCTATCGATATGGTCGTCGTGAATCTTTATCCTTTTGCTAAAACAGTCGCTCGCCCAGACTGCTCATTAGCCGATGCTGTGGAGAATATTGATATTGGTGGGCCGACAATGGTTCGCTCTGCGGCAAAAAATCATAAAGATGTAACGATTGTAGTAAATAGTAACGACTATGAAAGAGTGATTGAAGAAATGGATAATCACGAAAATAGTCTTACTCTAGATACTCGTTTTGATTTAGCAATTAAGGCCTTTGAGCACACCGCAGCTTATGACGGCATGATTGCAAACTACTTCGGCCAAAAAGTTGCACCTTATTATGGTGATACTTCACAACCATCAGGTATCTTCCCTCGCACATTAAATCTGAACTATATAAAGAAACAAGATATGCGTTATGGTGAGAATGCTCATCAGCAAGCGGCTTTCTATATAGAAGAGAATATAGAGGAAGCATCTATCGCTACTGCAACCCAGTTACAAGGTAAAGCGCTTTCTTATAATAATATCGCTGATACTGATGCCGCATTAGAATGTGTTAAATCCTTCGCCGAGCCAGCATGTGTTATTGTGAAACATGCCAACCCTTGCGGTGTAGCTATTGCGAATACGCTCACACAAGCATATGACAACGCATTTAAAACAGATCCTACCTCTGCTTTTGGCGGTATTATCGCATTCAATCGCCCATTAGATACAAAAACAGCAACTGCGATCATTGAACGACAATTTGTCGAAGTGATTATTGCTCCTTCTATTAATGAAGATGCTTTACCTATTTTAGCAACCAAACCTAATGTTCGAGTATTAGCGTGTGGCCAATGGCAAGAGACAAAACCAGCTTTTGACTTCAAACGAGTCAATGGTGGACTTTTAGTGCAAGATCGTGATTTGGGCATGGTTAAAGAAGAAAATTTAAGAATCGTCACTCAACGCCAGCCAAGTGAGCGCGAGCTAAAAGATGCGCTCTTCTGTTGGAAAGTCGCTAAATTCGTAAAATCAAATGCCATTGTTTACGCGAAAAATGATATGACTGTTGGCATTGGTGCAGGACAAATGAGTCGAGTCTATTCTGCAAAAATTGCAGGAATTAAAGCGGCCGATGAAGGTTTAGAAGTTGCTGGTTGCGCAATGGCATCAGATGCATTCTTCCCTTTTAGAGATGGTATTGATGCAGCAGCACTTGCCGGTGTAACTTGTGTTATTCAACCAGGTGGCTCAATTCGTGATGATGAAGTAATTGCCGCTGCCAATGAGCACAATATCGCAATGATTTTCACCAATATGCGCCACTTCCGCCATTAATAGGGTATTGATATGAAAATTTTGATTATTGGTAATGGTGGCCGTGAGCACGCTTTAGCATGGAAAGCGGTTCAATCGCCGCTGGCTACCCAAGTCTTTGTTGCACCTGGTAATGCAGGCACTGCATTAGAGAAAGGTGTGCAAAATGTCGCAATTAACGCAACAGACATTCCTGCATTAGTCGCATTTGCCCTAGAAAATAAAATTGATTTAACCATTGTTGGCCCTGAAGCACCGCTTGTTATTGGTGTTGTTGATGCTTTTAAAGATGCAGGCCTGACTATTTTTGGCCCAACAAAAGGTGCTGCTCAATTAGAAGGTTCTAAAGCTTTTACTAAAGATTTCTTAGCTCGCCACAAAATTCCAACGGCGAATTATCAAAATTTCACTGAAATAGTACCTGCATTAGAATATTTAGATAAAGTAGGTGCGCCAATAGTGATTAAAGCAGATGGCTTGGCCGCAGGCAAAGGCGTTATTGTTGCAATGACACAATCCGAGGCTGAAAACGCCATAAAGGATATGTTAGCAGGCAATGCCTTTGGTAATGCGGGGCATCGTATTGTTATTGAAGAATTTCTTGATGGTGAAGAAGCCAGTTTTATTGTCATGGTTGATGGTGAGCACGTTATTCCAATGGCAACAAGTCAAGATCATAAGCGTGTTGGTGACGGAGATACTGGCCCTAATACAGGAGGAATGGGAGCATATTCACCTGCACCCGTTGTTACCTCCGAGATCCACCAGCAAGTAATGGAAAAAATCATTTATCCAACAGTAAAAGGAATGGCCTCTGAAGGTCATCGTTATCAAGGCTTCCTTTATGCAGGACTGATGATTGATAAACATGGCGTTGCGAAGGTTATCGAATTTAACTGCCGTTTCGGTGATCCTGAAACCCAACCCATTATGATGCGTATGCAATCTGATTTAGTTGAGCTTTGCTTAGCTGGAGCAAAAGGTAATTTAAAAGGTAAAGATTCTATTTGGGATCCTCGCCCTGCTTTAGGTATAGTCATTGCTGCAGGCGGTTATCCTGCTGATTATCGTCAAGGCGATGTTATTGAAGGTTTAACAACAACACCATCATCAACAGCAAAAGTATTTCAAGCAGGAACAACACTAAATAATAAAGGAGATGTTATCACCGCCGGTGGAAGAGTTTTATGTGCGACGGCGTTAGGTGATGATATCGAGCAAGCGCAAAAAAATGCTTATGCTTTAGCGAA
Source organism: Proteus sp. G2300 (assembly GCF_009915965.1). NCBI lineage: Bacteria > Pseudomonadati > Pseudomonadota > Gammaproteobacteria > Enterobacterales > Morganellaceae > Proteus > Proteus sp. G2300. Next base: position 28,091 of record NZ_JAABNK010000008.1, on the reverse strand, counting down.
AGGTATTCATTGGGACGGTTGTTTTTATCGCCATGATATCGGCTATCGAGCGATTGCACGCTTAAAGAAATAGATTAACGACGGCAAAAGGGAGTCATCACAAACTCTCTTTTGTTGGCTCCCATTTACAGAAATCATGTTCTGCAACCATAAGTAACTGCTTACCTTCTGGTGAATCAAGCCAAGCCACATAAACTGGCTTACTTGAATTACGCGTTCTCATTTTTAACCAACGCTGCTCTGGTGCTTCAAATGAAACACTCACCTTCTCACCAGCACATGTTGTCATTGTATTCTGATACCAGACACCCTGTACTAAATTCACTTTCCCAATGGTCAATACCTCGCTAATCTCACGCTCTTTGCTTGCAGCGAACACCATTCTTAAACGTTCATCTTCTGTTAATGCTCGTTTTTGTTGGTGCTTTTCTTGTTGCATGAAAATAACTTCACCACGTTTATTTAAACGAAGGTGCCAAGATGAGGGATCATTTGGATTAATAACTTCGGAGCGGACTTGCCAAAGACTATTTTGGCGGTACTCATAGAATGTAATGACAGTTTCTGGTTTTTTATAAAAGCTATAAACGCTCATAATTACTTGAGGTTCTGATGCTTTATTATTTAAACGCCATAGTCGCACAACACCTTCGTCCGCAATATAACCGGTTGCAGAAAATTCAGGGAGTTGTACAGTCGAGGAGCAGGCGCTGAGCAAAAAAGCAGATCCTATTGCTAACAGCCCCTGTCGTTTCAACAAAAGGGGAGTAAATCCCCCTCTATTGTTCATTCCGTTCAAAGGAATTATTTTACTGCGTCTTTCAGTGCTTTACCGGCAGTAAATGCAGGAACATTAGCTGCTGCAATTTTAATTTCTTTACCCGTTTGCGGGTTACGGCCAGTACGCTCTGCACGGTGATTTACCTTGAATGTACCGAAACCAACTAACTGTACAGAATCGCCTTCTTTCAGAGCACCTGTTACTGAGTCGATAAACGCTTCAATAGCAGCTTTTGCCTGAGTTTTTGTCAGATCCGCTTTTTCAGCAACTGATTCGGTTAATTCAGCTTTGTTCATAAAATAGTCCTTAAAGTATGTTTTATCGTTTGAAAAACATCTGGTGAAAAAACTTAACTTATCTTTTTAAGAAGATGAATTAAGTAAAACACCTGAGCCACTTCTTTTCGTACCCAATGTAGAACATACACAGGGGTGATGTGAAGTCTTTAAACGTCGCTTTTCAAGCACTAAATCACGTTTTTCTGATTTAGTGCGTTAATTCTATACCGATATTGCTCATTCCAGCTTCACGAAGGTCTGCACGTAGACCTTTAATCAGTTCGATATCTCTTTCTTCACACTCAACAAGTAGACGGTAGATTTCCCATTGGATATCGAACTCTTCAATAACAGCAGGCAGAGATCTTAGCTCATCTTCGCTCATTTCTCTTTCTGCTTGTGTCATTTCAAGTGAAGCAACTGTCCCTACTGATAATTTGCTTACTTCAATAGCATGACTTAGCGATTCACCGCTTAAACGAGAGTGAACAACTTCACTCAAGGCGACACAGGCATCAATTGCTGGATAGACACCATAAATATCAAATTGAGATGCATCAGGAATAGCTTCTTCTAATTTCTCTAATTGAGAATCGAAATTAACCTTTGCATCTTTCACCGTTAAAGTTTCCCAAACCAGATCGAGAATACGGCGATAAAGCGTTGGATCGGTAAATCCTGTTTCACGACAAAATACCTGATAATTGGGGTACATTCGCTCACACAGGCACGCCATAAACGTCAAGTGTTGCCAAGCTTCCAGCTTTTCTAAACGTAAATGGATTGGGTTCTTCAACATTCGTGATTACTCATTTTCTTAACTTAGGCGCAGTTTACCTGAAAATTAGAAATATCCACATATTTCCCGGTCATTTAGAGCTTATTCTTATTCAACTGCTCAAATAATCGCCTATTTGAAGCAATACCATCAGCCCAACGCGTTGGTTCTGGCAATCGATATCCTTTCATACACAACTCAACCCACTGCAAAGCACCTTCCATACTCACTTTATGACCCGGAGAAATATACAGGGGTTTACATTTTTTCTTGCTACGATAAATCCAGCCTATTTGCTCATTCTTATCCATTAATCGCTCATAGCTTCCCATCTCTTCATTTATCGCTTTATCAATACCACATAAACGACTTTTCGCTACACCAATGGTAGGTGTGTCCACTAACAAACCAAAATGGCTTGCAACACCAAGTCTTCTAGGATGAGCGATACCTTGCCCATCGACAAAAATAAGAGAAGGTTTCTGTTTTACTAATTGCCAGGCTGTCAGTAACGCAGGGCACTCTCTAAATGAAAGTAAACCAGGGATATAAGGAAGCGTTGTAGGAATTCGCGCGATTTGGTATTCAAGAATTTCAAAAGAAGGGTAATGCATTATCACGATAGCGGCGCGAGTGACTGCGCCACCTTCTTCAAAACCAACATCAGCACCTGCTATGCAAGTTGGTGCTGTGAATTGGTCTGTTAAAATAATCTGTTGAGCTTTTTCTGTCTGCTCCTGACGTAATTGTTGGGTATTAATCATTATCCTGATGATAAGGCTTCGATAAACGGTGAACCGCATCAATAAATGCACCAGCATGCTCTGGTGGAACATCTTGATGAATACCGTGCCCAAGATTAAAGACATGACCATTACCTTTGCCAAACCCAGCAAGAATAGTTTCGACTTCTTGTTCTATTCTTGCTGGAGGCGCATATAACATGGATGGATCCATATTACCTTGTAAGGCAACTTTATCTCCTACTCGACGACGTGCTTCTTCAATATCAATTGTCCAATCGAGTCCTAATGCATCACAACCTGTTGTGGCCATTGCTTCTAACCAACGACCACCACCTTTGGTAAATAAGGTTACAGGAACTTTTCTTCCATCATATTCGCGAATAAGACCATCAACAATCTTATGCATATAATGTAATGAAAAGAGTTGGTAATCACGCCCTGTTAATACACCACCCCATGTATCAAAGATCATAATAGATTGTGCGCCCGCTTTAATTTGAGCATTCAGATAAAGGATAACGCTATCTGCTAGTTTATCCAGTAATAGATGTAGTGCTTGTGGCTCTGCATACATCATTTTTTTAATTTTTGTGAAGGCCTTACTACTTCCACCTTCTACCATATACGTTGCCAGTGTCCAAGGGCTTCCCGAAAAACCAATTAAAGGCACGCTACCTTGTAAGGCATGACGAATCGCTCGCACAGCATTCATCACATAACCAAGTTCATCTTCAGGGTCTGGAATAGGCAATTTTTGAATATCAGCAAGGGTGTTTATTGGTGACTTAAAACGAGGGCCTTCACCTGTTTCAAAGTAAAGGCCTAATCCCATCGCGTCAGGAATAGTTAAAATATCAGAAAATAAAATAGCGGCATCTAATGGAAAACGTCTTAAAGGCTGTAATGTCACTTCGCATGCCAGCTCTGTATTTTTGCACAATGAGATGAAATCCCCCGCCTGTGCCCGTGTTTCCTTATATTCAGGAAGATATCTGCCTGCCTGACGCATCATCCAAACAGGGGTGACATCAACAGGTTGGCGCAATAGCGCACGTAAATAGCGGTCGTTTTTCAACTCACTCATGACTAACTCCATTAACAGTAATTGGGCCGCGAAATAGTATGCATTGTAACATGCTGGAAAAATAACTGTTGGCAGACAACGCCTTTATTTAGTTCTTTTCTTTATCCTGTCTAATATTCGCTATCGTATCTTCTATCAAACGTCGGGCAATAGTATCTGGAGGTGGGATCTGTGGTAGTTTATCGTAACGATACCAGCCAGCACTGGTTAATTCAGTAGGATCATGGCGTAACTCACCGCCATCATAATCAGCCAAAAATCCCATCATTAAAGAATGAGGAAACGGCCAAGGCTGCGAAGAAACATAGCGAATATTACGAATACGAATATTACTCTCTTCAAATACTTCGCGGGCAACCGCTTCTTCTAGTGTTTCACCAACCTCAACAAAACCAGCGAGCACCGTATAAAGTGGAGAATGTTTATGCCTAACATGATGTGCGAGTAAGATTTTATCTTCATGACGGATCCCCACAATAATACAAGGAGCAATTTGCGGGTAATAACGTTCATGACAATTATCACATAAACACGCCCATTCACTCTCACTATGGCGCATTTTGGAACCACAATAACCACAAAAACGATGAGAACGATAAAACTCCGCTAACTGAACACCACGACCTACTAGTTTAAATAAATTCTCATCTTGTGAAGCGATAAGCCTCGGTGAACACATGTCGTTATCCATTTTTCCATGAATAAGCCAAACTGTTTCACCTTGCCACTCACCAACAATTTTGGCGTGCTGACCAATAAGATCCCATTCTTTTGCCAAGCCAAAAGGGAGTTCACCTTTAGGTAACCACACTCGCCCACCAAGGCTGACTGTCCACCAGCCTTTTTCTGATCCCGTTAGCGTATATAAATGCATAATGATAATTCTATCCAAAATAATGATATGGAATTAAGGATACTCTCTTTTGTAAGACCCACTCAATGTATTATGATTATTCTCTATAATTTATTAACATTCAAAAGAGAATTTGATAAATTTTATTTATAAAAAAATGTAAGAATGACAGATAAAACCAAAAATAAAATTGCGATTTTTGATTTAGATGAAACACTTTTAGCGGGTGTTCCTAGTCATTGATGAACATGTTATTTATGGGATAAAAAAATAGCCACTCATCCCTATTTTCTAAAACTAGATCAACAAATGATTGTAGACTATTACGCTGAAAAATTGGATATGGTTCAATATCTTTATCAACATTTTACTTACTTTAAATATCATAATTTAGACAAGTTAAATCATTGAGTTAATGACTTTACTGAAAAAATTCAGCTATTGTTTTACCCTGAAGAAATATCAATAATTACACAATATCAACAGCAAAATATTCCTATTATGATTATTTCAGCAACAATGTCCTTTTTCGTTCATGCGATTGCAAAACAACTTACTGTGGATATTTCAATAGGCATTAATAGGCAAATTAAAGATAATTATTACACTAGATATATTGAAGGCACACCACATCGCGAGAAGGGAAGATTGAACGCCTAAATCAATGGAAAGAAACCAATAATATTAATAATATTTATATTTATTTCTATGCCGACACACTAATGACCTCCCATTATGTTATCAAGCTGATAACGCCACAGTTATCAATCCAGATAAACAATTAGCTCAAATTTCACAAATGAAAAACTGGAAACAGCAACATTGGGATTTAAATAAATAACCCATATCGGACTTGTAGTTTTTAAAATCTTTCATATACTGGACTTCTTCTTGTCGGAGTGCCTAGTGTTTATAAGGATATTATAAACACAGGCTGAGACCGTTAATTCGGGATCCGCGGAACCTGATCGGGTTAATACCCGCGAAGGGAACAAGAGTGATTCGACCTTTTGATAGCTTCATCCCGTATATTTTTTATACGCCTATCTGTCGATACTCCCTGCGACCTCCAGACAAGCATTTTTCTCAATATTCACCCGACAGGCTACAACCTGCATGATATTTATTAGGAAATGCTATGTCCCAAAATCAAACTTTATCTGTTAAAGATATTACGCCAACCGCCAATAAACAGCGCCCAAGAAAAGTACTACGAGATGCTGCTCAGGAATTTATTAGTACTATTCAAGGGGTCAGTTTTCCCAATTCAAAACGTATTTACCTTGAAGGCTCTCGTAACGATATTCAAGTACCAATGCGTGAGATCCAGCTTGATAAAACATTGGTAGGAGGATCAAAAGAAAACCCTGTTTTTGAAGATAATGAATCCGTCCCAGTATATGACACTTCAGGCCCTTATGGCGATCCCGCATCTCAACTCGACGTTAATCTTGGCTTAAAAAAAATTCGCCAATCATGGATTGATGAGCGCAATGATACTGAAGCACTTTCACTCTTAAGCTCTGATTTCACACAACAACGTCTTTCTGATGCTGGATTAGAGCATCTACGTTTTCCATTAAAGACTAACCCTAAAAAAGCCCTAAAGGGTAAAAGCGTGACGCAATTACATTATGCTCGAAAAGGTATTATCACACCTGAAATGGAGTTTATTGCTATTCGTGAGAATATGGGGCGTGAACGTATTCAAAGCGAAGTATTACGCCAACAACACACAGGCTTTAGCTTTGGAGCCCATCTCCCTGACAATATTACCCCTGAATTTGTACGCCAAGAAGTTGCTGCGGGCCGAGCTATCATTCCTGCCAATATCAATCACCCTGAATCAGAACCGATGATTATTGGGCGTAATTTCTTAGTGAAAGTGAATGCCAATATCGGAAACTCCTCTGTAACCTCCTCCATTGAAGAAGAAGTTGAAAAACTGATTTGGTCTACACGCTGGGGAGCAGATACCGTCATGGATCTCTCAACAGGCCGTTATATTCATGAAACGCGTGAGTGGATCATTCGTAACAGTCCCGTTCCTATCGGTACAGTTCCAATTTATCAAGCACTCGAGAAAGTTAACGGTATTGCTGAAGATCTCACTTGGGAAATGTTCCGCGATACTTTACTTGAGCAAGCAGAACAAGGTGTTGATTACTTTACTATTCATGCAGGTGTATTATTACGTTATGTTCCCATGACCGCAAAACGCCTAACAGGTATTGTGTCTCGTGGTGGTTCTATAATGGCAAAATGGTGTTTATCACATCACAAAGAAAATTTCCTCTACGAACATTTCCGTGAAATCTGTGAAATTTGTACCGCTTATGATGTTTCCCTTTCTCTAGGCGATGGATTGAGACCGGGTTCAATTCAAGATGCAAATGATGAAGCACAATTTTCTGAATTACATACTTTAGGTGAACTAACAAAAATTGCCTGGGAATATGACGTTCAAGTCATGATAGAAGGCCCTGGTCATGTTCCAATGCAGATGATCCGTCGCAATATGACAGAAGAATTAGAGCATTGTCATGAAGCACCCTTTTATACATTAGGTCCTCTTACTACAGACATTGCACCAGGTTATGATCACTTCACATCAGGTATTGGTGCAGCAATGATTGGCTGGTTTGGTTGTGCAATGCTCTGTTATGTTACCCCTAAAGAGCATCTAGGTTTACCTAACAAAGAAGATGTAAAACAAGGGCTGATTACTTATAAAATTGCTGCTCATGCCGCCGACTTAGCCAAAGGACATCCAGGAGCTCAAATTCGTGATAATGCAATGTCAAAAGCTCGCTTTGAGTTTAGATGGGAAGATCAATTTAATTTAGCTCTTGATCCTGAAACCGCACGCCAATATCACGATGAAACCTTGCCTCAAGCATCAGGAAAAGTCGCTCATTTCTGCTCAATGTGTGGCCCTAAATTCTGCTCAATGAAAATAACACAAGAAGTACGCGATTATGCGGCTGGCATGGAGCAAATGTCTCAAGCTTTTAAAGAGCATGGAAGTGAGTTATACCACAGTGCAGAAATCGCCAGTGTTGAGGTGACTGAAAATGAACAGATCCTCTAACCCCCCCTTTGCATCAACAGAAAAAAAACTTGGACTTTACCCTGTTGTTGATTCTGTTGAATGGATCGAACGCCTGTTAAAAACAGGCGTTACCACCCTGCAATTACGCATAAAAGATAAACAACCAAACGATGTTGAACAAGAGATCGTTGAAGCAATAAAACTAGGTAGGCAGTATCACGCAAGACTGTTTATTAATGACTATTGGCAACTGGCTATTAAACATCACGCTTACGGTGTTCATCTTGGCCAAGAAGATCTCGATATTGCAGATCTTGATGCCATAAAAAAATCAGGGTTACGCCTTGGTATTTCTACTCATGACGAAACAGAATTACAAAGAGCGAAAACATTACGTCCATCTTACATCGCATTAGGGCATATCTTTCCAACGACAACTAAAGATATGCCATCCAAACCTCAAGGTTTGGATGCGCTGAAACATCAAGTAGAGCAGACACCTAATTTTCCAACTGTTGCTATTGGTGGGATCTCGCTAGAGAGAGTACCTGATGTTGTTGCAACTGGTGTCGGTAGTGTTGCCTTAGTCAGTGCAATAACAAAAGCGCCAGATTGGCAACAAGTAACGCGTAAACTATTAGAATTAGTGGAGGGAAAACCATCATGCTAAATGATAATGATTTTATGCGTTATAGCCGACAAGTGATGTTAGAAGATATTGGCTTAGAGGGTCAAAATAAACTTCAACAAGCAAGAGTACTGATTGTTGGACTTGGTGGATTAGGCTCTCCTGCATCACTTTATCTTGCTGGTGCCGGTATTGGAGAGCTTATTTTAGTTGATGATGATAAGTTGCATGTTTCTAATCTACAACGTCAAATTCTTTATCGAACTCAAGATATTCCTAATGCAAAATCAGAGGTCGCAAGGCAGTCTCTGCTCGCATTAAATCCAGAGATAAAAATTACCTCTTATAAACAACGTATTGATGATGACTCATTATCTAAATTAGTTAAAGAGGCTGATTTAGTCTTAGATTGCACAGATAACATGCTCACACGCCAAGCGATTAATCGTGCTTGTGTTGCGCAGCAAACTCCGCTTATCAGTGGCAGTGCCGTAGGGTTTAGTGGCCAACTTATGGTGTTTGAACCTCCTTTTACGCATGGTTGCTATCACTGCCTCTATCCTGATGAAACTGAACCACAACGCAATTGTAGAACAGCTGGAATTTTAGGTCCTGTTGTGGGTGTGATTGGTACACTTCAGGCACTTGAGGCAATTAAATTGCTCTCTGGTTTACCTTGTTCACTCAGTGGAAAACTTCGCCTTTTCGATGGTAGAAAACAAAATTGGAGTACTTTACGTTTAACGCCATCAACAACATGTCCTGTTTGTCGAGGGTTAGCATGAACATTACTGTAAATGACGAACACTACTCTCTGGATATGCCTGTCACCATTAGTCAGCTCCTTATTCAGTTAGAACAGCCACTTATTGGTGTGGCACTTGCTATCAATGAAATCATTGTTCCTCGTGAAAACTGGGAAACGCATTCTATTAATGATGGCGATACTATTCTTCTCTTCCAAGCAATTGCAGGGGGCTGATATGTTAAAAATTGCTGATACAACATTCACATCGAGACTTTTTACAGGCACAGGGAAATTTGCAACACCAACGTTAATGACAGAAGCCATTAAGGCTTCGGGTAGCCAATTAGTTACAATGGCAATGAAGCGAGTGGATTTAAAAAAGAGCAATGATGATTTAATCGCACCACTTAAATCATTAGGTGTGAAATTATTACCTAATACATCGGGTGCGAAAACAGCACAAGAAGCGGTATTTGCGGCTCGTTTAGCCAAAGAAGCTTTTGGCACTCATTGGGTAAAATTAGAAATTCATCCTGATACCAAATATTTATTACCCGACCCTATTGAAACACTTAAAGCCGCTGAAATCCTCGTGAAAGAAGGTTTTGTTGTTTTACCTTATTGTAGTGCTGATCCTGTTTTGTGTCGTCGCTTAGAAGAAGTTGGTTGTGCAGCCGTAATGCCTTTAGGTTCTCCTATTGGTTCAAATCAAGGTTTACAGACTCGTGATTTTCTACGGATTATTATTGAACAAGCCTCAATACCTGTTGTTGTTGATGCAGGGATTGGTGCACCAAGCCACGCACTTGAGGCTTTAGAGTTAGGTGCAGATGCAGTCTTAGTGAATACCGCAATTGCTGTTGCTAAAAATCCTGTTTTAATGGCACAAGCATTTAAAGCAGCGCTTGATGCAGGCGAACTTGCTCGACAATCAGGACTTGCCACCCCCGCTTCAATTGTGAATATGCAAGCCCAAGCCTCTAGTCCATTAACCCAATATTTGGGGGCATTCTAATGGAAACATTTTCGGATTATTGGCAACAACTCGACTGGGATGACATTACATTAAAACTCAATAGTAAAACCAATACGGATGTTGAAGCCGCATTAAATCGTCATACACTTACACTTGATGATTTTATGGCGTTGATTTCGCCTGCGGGTCGGCATTACTTAGAGCCTATGGCTCAACGCGCTCAGAAACTTACTCGACAACGTTTTGGTAATATTGTGGGATTATATGTTCCACTCTATCTTTCTAATTTATGTGCAAATGACTGTACTTATTGTGGCTTTTCAATGAGTAATGCCATTAAACGCAAAACATTAAATGAAAGTGAGATCATTGCCGAATGTAATAGCATCAGACAATTAGGCTTTGATAGCCTGTTATTAGTAACTGGAGAACATCAAAGAAAAGTGGGTATGGATTATTTTCGCCAATATATCCCTCTTATTCGAGAGAATTTCAGTTCATTAATGATGGAAGTGCAACCTCTTGCAACAGAAGAATATGCTGAGTTAAAAACACTCGGTATTGATGGTGTCATGGTTTATCAAGAAACCTATCATGAACCAACTTATCAGCTTCATCATCTAAAAGGTAAAAAACAGGACTTCCATTGGCGACTACAAACACCGGATAGATTAGGACAAGCTGGAATTGATAAAATTGGCTTAGGTGCATTGATTGGCCTTTCAAACCAGTGGCGTAGCGATTGTTATATGGTGGCAGAGCATCTCTTATTCTTACAAAAACGCTACTGGAAAAGTCGTTATTCAATCTCTTTTCCTCGTTTACGTCCTTGTGCGGGTGGGCTTAGCCCAGCATCTGTAATGAGTGAAGCAGAATTAGTTCAATTGATCTGTGCTTTTCGTATTTTAGCACCTGATGTTGAGCTTTCACTTTCAACACGTGAATCGCCGTATTTTCGCGATAATACAATACCATTAGCGATAAATAACATTAGTGCGGGTTCTAAAACTCAACCTGGCGGGTATTCTGATAGTCATGAAGAATTAGAACAATTCTCCCCTAATGATAATCGCCATGTAAATGATGTGATTAACGTATTAAAAGAGCGGGGATTACAACCTGTATGGAAAGATTGGGATAATTACTTGGGTCGTTAATTAAAATTTAAATAATATAAAACCGCTTTTAATTTATTTAATTACAAATAATAAAGGCGGTTTTTATTATATTTCTAATAAAAAATCAATCATTTACTTATCCTCAAATAAAAAATAGTAACTCCTATCGCCATATAGATATTAACGTCAAACTAAAGCCGAAGCTGAATTACTAAATATTCCTGAAAGAAATATACTAAATAATATGACTAAACGGGTGAGGGCGATTATTAAAACTGAAAACCTCGTTCTAGAAGCACGTAAAACGGTAGCAACAGGTGTTTTTTCATTCACTTTGGAAAAGATAAACAAGAATATAAAGTATTAATAGGCACATCTGCTACCTTAAAAAGTACACCATTACCGCAGCCAGAACAGCATAAATATATTCCTGGAAAAACATATGACATTCTCAGTTTTGACGATTTACCATTAGAAAGTACTAAAGAAGAGAAAGGCATATATACTCATAAAGAGAATTTAATTTTTGTTTTTTCCACAAACTAATTCACTCTATTATAAAATCTGAATACTCCTCTTAATAGATAAAAAAGAGTATTCTATTTATAATAAACATGTAGAAAGATAAAATAAAAAGTTGCTCTAATAAATTATTTATATTTTATTACTTAAAATAATTATTGATTATGCTACAGCTAATAGTTCAAGTTCTTCCATACTTAAACCAGATATTCTTTCGATAAAGGAAAGATCAAAATTCTCTTTTAATAATTTTTGTGCTAACTCTAATTGCACTCGTTTTTTTCCTATTTCAATACCTTCAGTTTTACCTAATTCAATACCTTCAGTTTTACCTAATTCAATACCTACGGCTTTCCCTAATTCAATACCTACGGTTTTCCCTAATTCAATACCTACGGTTTTCCCTAGTTCAATACCTACGGTTTTCCCTAGTTCAATACCTTCATTTTTTCCGATTTCAAATCCTTCATCTATACCTAATTTAAATCCTTTATTTTCTAATCTCCACGCTATATTCATAATCGCCTCTCGGTGGTTATCTACTTGTTCGACTATCTTATCTATAATGAATTCAAAATCTGATGAATCCATAATTGAGAATAAATATTCTACAACAGCAATCGTGTCCTCATCTCTGCAGTTTTTCTGATTTATTGCTTTTGATAGAAGCATTGCAACCTTATCCAGATCATGACAACTATTAACATGCTTCATTGCTATTTCCATTACGGCAGCTTTTTTATGTGTCAGCAAAATATCATCATCAATTGAAGTCAAATCAATTAAAGAGAAGTTATTAGAGTAAAGTTGATTAGCAAATGAAGTAAGTGGGAAACACGCCATCCAATTAACAGGAAAAGGATATGGTTTTTTCTTTCCATGATAAAACAAAATTGGAACAACAAGAGGTAGCGATTTATAACCTTGCTGTAAATGCTGGTTCATCGTACAAAACGCATAATGCATCATACGCCAAGCTATCATTTTATCTGGCCGAGATTGATGTTCTATGAGTAGGTAAATCGGAATATCCCCCTCCTTTGTTTTCACCAAATACAAAATATCAGACATACGAGAACGTAATTTAATATCAATGAAAGAAGAATTTTGTAATTGCAACGTTGAAAAATCACAATGACTTTTTAATTCTTCTGGTAAATGGATAAAGAAAAAGTCTTTTGCATTACTGACATTCATCATAAAGCGTTTAAATGCAGCATCATGAGAAGATATAGATATAGGCTTTTTCATAACTGACTCCATATTGAATTTGGACTGCCAGCTTACAGAAAAAAACACGTTTCACTCACTAAAAAATTATCATAATTATCTGAAAAATATGAATTATTTGTTATTCTAAAATAAACATGCAATAAAGAAATAAAAAATACCTTCGATAAATATCCAAGGTATTTTTTAAAATTATAAATTTTATTTTTAATTATTTATCAACAACAATATTTTTATTCACCACTTCATATTCATCATTGCCCACCATTCTGGCAAATTTCTCTATCGGATCTGTACTTAATGCATATAGCCGTTTTAATGCATAAGGATCATCACCTAAACGCACCTTTCCTGGTTGTGTCGTTACCGCCAATATCATGCCTGACACTTTAGTTGCATTAATCGCCCTTTGGTTATAACCCCCAAAAGGATATGCAAAAGCATATTGATGTGGATTTAATAACCGCAAAATACGTTGTGAGCGCTGTAAATCTAACACGATAGTATGAGATTGACGGCTAAATATAATGGGTTTTTTATTATTATCTAAACAATGTAAAAAATGAGAATGTGACTGAATATCAAAAACATCTCGACTTGATTTTAGTGCCTGCCAACTCATAAACTGTAATGAATTAGGTGCCCATTTGGGTGTTTTAGATTTTATACGCGATGAAATAACAAATAATGTTGCTCTCTGGCCATTTTCTTTTAAAAGAGGATAGGCATAGCGATAAACAGATTGTAAACCATCATCAAATGTTAATGCGACAGCCCGTCCCGGCAAATTAATACTTTTATTTAAATAGCCTGAAACTTGATTCAGTGAAAGTGTTTCATATCCGGCTTCTTTTAAATAATGCATCTGCTCTGTAAAGGCAGTTAATGATGTTGTTGTTGATGTATAGCGAAAATGATAATTTTCCGTTGTCTTGAGAATATGGTGATAAGTGAGTACAGGTATTCCCAAATCAGGTTTTACATCTCTTGATGAAATATAACCTAAACGGTCACCTAAAGAGATTTCAAACCAATTAATTTTTATTCCATTAGCATCTTCTTTTATTGTGCGTGATAGCACGGGATAACGTAAATTGGATAAGAGTGTCGCTATTTGTGGGCTAGCAATATCTTTATCACTATAGACCGGAGTATTTTTTGTTGTGATTAAATATTCGTAGATAGGGTAATCTGTTTTCTTCGTACTATTTGTTAAGAAACGTATTCTTTTATCTGGTTTCATAGAAGCAATATCTTCGAAATAGCCATCTTCTAGATATCCCGCTTCCAAATAACCTTGGGCATTTCCAAATTGTATTCTCTGGTAATTATTTATCGCATCTGAAACAGAAAATACCTGATTAGGATAGAGTTCAGCAACAGGTCTTAATTTATCACCGACAAAAGCATATAAGGTTTTTTGTTGGCGAAGTTGCATCAATGTTGTGGTAGGAGTGTCTAAATCCCACTGTGCTTCTGTTGATATTTCCTTTTCTAAAGGGGTTGCAAAAGTAAAACCTGTCAAAATAAAAAATAGGATAATCAATCCATTAGTTATTATTCTCATCATTTCGCCTACTTATTGTAGAACAGAAACAAAAAATGCCCTCACAATGGAGGGCATTTCAATCTAATTTAAATTAGATTTTAGTCTTTTAATCCACCAAAACCAGCATTCAGTAATTCAGCTAAGTTAGCAGATGCTTCATCAGCACTGATTGTTGTTTCAGCTTCATCTGTCGGCAGTTGTGATTGACGACGCTTCATACGATCTTGGTGATACGCATACCCTGTACCTGCAGGGATCAAGCGACCAACAATAACGTTTTCTTTCAAGCCACGTAATTCGTCACGTTTACCTGCTACAGCAGCTTCGGTCAGAACACGAGTTGTTTCTTGGAATGATGCTGCTGAAATGAAGGATTCTGTTGCCAGTGATGCTTTTGTAATACCTAATAGGTCACGAGCATAAGTCGCTGGCACTTTACCTTCATCTTCCAGAATACGGTTCGATACTTTCACGCGAGCGTATTCAACTTGTTCACCTTCGAGGAACTCAGAACTTCCTGCGTTCTCAATAGTGACTTTACGTAGCATCTGACGAACGATAACTTCAATGTGCTTATCGTTAATCTTAACACCTTGTAAACGGTAAACTTCCTGTACTTCGTTAGTGATATAACGAGTAACCGCATGAACACCACGTAAACGCAGAATATCATGTGGTGATTCTGGACCATCGGAGATAACATCACCGCGTTCCACAACTTCACCCTCAAATACGTTAAGCTGACGCCATTTAGGGATCATCTCTTCGTATGCATCGCTACCATCTAATGGAGAAATAACTAGACGACGTTTACCTTTAGTCTCTTTACCGAACGATACAATACCACTGATTTCAGCAAGGATTGCAGGCTCTTTCGGACGACGAGCTTCAAACAAGTCAGCGACACGTGGCAGACCACCGGTAATATCTTTAGTACCGCCAGATTCTTGTGGAATACGCGCTAAAGTATCACCTGCGTTAATAGTAACACCATCATCTAACTGAACAATTGCTTTACCTGGCAAGAAGTACTGTGCTGGCATATCAGTATTCGGAATTAATACATCTTTACCTTGTGCATCAGTGATACGCAATGCTGGACGTAAATCTTTACCGCTACCTGTACGCTCTGCTGAGTCCAGAACAACCAGTGAAGAAAGACCTGTTAATTCATCAGTCTGACGTGTAATAGTTTGACCATCAACCATGTCAGCAAAACGAATAATACCAGATACTTCACTCACAACTGGCATTGTATGTGGATCCCAGTTAGCAACAGTTTCGCCACCGTTAACCGCTTCGCCATCACCTTTCGCTAATTGAGCACCGTAAGGCACTTTATAGCTTTCTTTCGTACGACCGAACTCGTCAATTAAACGTAATTCAGTATTACGAGAAGTGATAACTAATTTACCCGCGGTATTGGTGATGAACTTCGCATTGAATAGCTTCAACGTACCTTTGTTACGTACTTGAATGCTAGATTCTGCTGCCGCACGAGATGCCGCACCACCGATGTGGAACGTACGCATCGTTAACTGTGTACCTGGTTCACCGATTGACTGTGCCGCAATAACACCGATAGCTTCACCTTTGTTAATGATATGACCACGAGCAAGGTCACGACCATAACATTTAGCACACACACCGAAGTCTGTGTTACAGGTTACAACTGAACGTACTTTCACGCTGTCAACTGAGTTTTCTTCTAACAGGTCACACAGTTTTTCGTTTAACAGGGTGTTACGTGGAACAAGAATATCGGCAGTACCTGGTTTCAGAATATCTTCTGCAGCCACACGACCTAATACACGTTCACGCAGTGGTTCTTTAACATCACCACCTTCGATAACCGGAGTCATCATAACACCTTCGGTTGTACCACAGTCGTCTTCTGTGACAACTAAGTCTTGTGCAACGTCAACTAAACGACGCGTCAAGTAACCGGAGTTTGCTGTTTTCAGTGCGGTATCAGCAAGACCTTTACGAGCACCGTGGGTTGAGATGAAGTACTGGAGTACGTTCAGACCTTCACGGAAGTTCGCTGTAATTGGTGTCTCGATGATTGAGCCATCTGGCTTAGCCATCAGACCACGCATACCGGCTAACTGACGGATCTGAGCAGCAGAACCACGAGCACCGGAGTCAGCCATCATAAAGATGCTGTTGAAGGATACTTGTTGTTCTTCTTCACCATTACGATTAATAACGGTTTCAGTAGACAGGTTTTCCATCATCGCTTTTGCTACGCGCTCATTCGCCGCAGCCCAAATATCGATAACTTTGTTGTAACGTTCGCCCGCTGTTACCAGACCGGATTGGAACTGTTCCTGAATTTCTGCAACTTCTGCTTCTGCTTCTGCAATGATCTCTGCTTTTTTCGCAGGGATAACCATGTCATCGATACCGACTGAAGCACCTGAACGTGCTGCGTAAGCAAAACCGGTATACATGATTTGGTCAGCAAAAATAACCGTTGGCTTCAAGCCCATTACGCGATAACAGGTATTAAGCATTTTAGAAATTGCTTTCTTACCTAATGGTTGGTTAACCAGCGCGTAAGGTAGGCCTTTTGGTACGATCATCCATAAAATAGCTCGACCAATAGTCGTGTCTTTTAAGCTAGTTTCAGTAGTGATGTTACCTTCACCATCTTTGATCTCTTCAGTGATACGTACTTTAACGCGTGCGTGTAAAGAAGCTAAACCAGCGCGATAAACGCGTTCTGCTTCTTTAGGACCACTTAGCACCATGCCTTCACCTTTGGCATTGATGCAGTCACGAGTCATGTAGTAAAGACCTAATACAACGTCCTGTGAAGGAACGATGATTGGATCACCACTTGCTGGAGACAGGATGTTATTTGTTGACATCATCAGTGCACGAGCTTCTAACTGTGCTTCTAATGTCAATGGTACGTGAACCGCCATTTGGTCACCATCGAAGTCGGCGTTGTATGCCGCACACACGAGTGGGTGTAACTGAATAGCTTTACCTTCGATAAGGATTGGTTCAAATGCCTGGATACCTAAACGGTGAAGTGTTGGTGCACGGTTTAGCATCACTGGGTGTTCGCGGATAACTTCATCTAAGATATCCCAAACAACCGCTTCTTCACGCTCAACCATTTTTTTAGCGGCTTTAATTGTTGTCGCTAAACCACGAGTTTCCAGTTTCCCGTAAATAAATGGTTTGAATAATTCAAGAGCCATTTTCTTCGGTAGACCACACTGATGCAGACGCAAGTATGGGCCAACGGTGATTACAGAACGACCTGAATAGTCAACGCGTTTACCTAACAGGTTTTGACGGAAACGACCTTGTTTACCTTTGATCATATCAGCCAAAGATTTCAGAGGACGTTTGTTCGAACCGGTGATCGCACGACCACGGCGACCGTTATCTAATAACGCATCCACAGACTCCTGCAACATACGTTTTTCATTACGTACGATGATGTCTGGTGCAGCTAAATCAAGCAGGCGTTTTAAACGGTTATTACGGTTGATCACTCGACGATATAAATCGTTCAGGTCAGATGTCGCAAAACGACCGCCATCAAGTGGAACCAGTGGACGTAAGTCTGGTGGTAACACAGGCAGTACAGTTAAGATCATCCACTCAGGTTTATTGCCTGATTGCATGAACGCTTCAAGTAACTTGATACGTTTGGTCAGTTTCTTACGTTTAGTTTCAGAGTTAGTTTCGTTTAACTCTTCACGTAGCGTTTCACACTCTTGTTCCAGATCCATGCTCTGTAAGAGGTTCTGAACAGCTTCGGCTCCCATCTTCGCATCAAATTCGTCACCGAATTCTTCTAATGCATCGAGGTATTGCTCTTCTGTTAAGATTTGGCCACGTTCAAGGCTGGTCATCCCGCCTTCAACAACAACGTAAGATTCGAAATACAGTACACGTTCAATATCGCGCAGTGGCATATCCAGTAGCAAACCGATACGGGACGGCAGTGATTTCAAGAACCAAATGTGAGCAACTGGAGAAGCTAATTCGATGTGACCCATACGTTCACGACGAACTTTAGTTTGTGTAACTTCAACGCCACACTTCTCACAGATAACACCACGGTGTTTTAAACGTTTGTATTTACCACACAAACATTCGTAATCTTTTACTGGTCCGAAAATACGGGCGCAGAAAAGACCGTCACGTTCTGGTTTGAACGTACGGTAGTTAATTGTTTCTGGCTTTTTAACTTCACCAAATGACCATGAACGGATCATATCAGGTGATGCCAGAGCAATTTTGATCGCATCAAACTCTTCGGTCTTGGTTTGCGCTTTCAGAAACTTTAATAAGTCTTTCACGAAATGGCTCCTGTCGGAGTTAGACCTGCCAGGCAAATGACCCCTGTCATTCACCCCTTTAAACCAGTGTAGTCACTGTTTGACAGACTGCCATCTCTAGCAGTCTGTCTATATGGAATCCGTTATTCGTCTTCCAATTCGATGTTGATACCCAGTGAACGGATCTCTTTCAACAATACATTGAACGACTCTGGCATACCTGGTTCCATCTGATGGTTACCATCAACGATGTTTTTGTACATTTTGGTACGACCGTTAACGTCATCCGACTTAACAGTCAGCATTTCTTGAAGAGTATAAGCTGCACCGTATGCTTCCAGTGCCCACACTTCCATCTCCCCGAAACGCTGTCCACCAAACTGAGCTTTACCACCAAGAGGTTGCTGAGTAACTAAGCTGTACGAACCGGTAGAACGGGCGTGCATCTTATCATCAACTAAGTGGTTCAGTTTCAGCATGTACATGTAACCAACAGTTACTGGACGCTCAAATTGTTCACCTGTACGACCATCGAAAAGTGTAATCTGACCAGAAGTTGGAAGATCAGCTAATTTAAGCATCTCTTTAATTTCCATTTCTTCTGCACCATCAAACACTGGTGTTGCGGTTGGCATACCTTTTTTCAGGTTTTCAGCCAGACGTAACACTTCTTCATCGCTGAAGGTGTCCAGATCAACTTTCTGACGAGGTGCCATACCCAGATCGTAAGCTTTCTGGATAAATTCACGTAATTTAGCAACTTCTTGTTGCTGTTTCAGCATCGCGTTGATCTTATCACCGATACCTTTAGCAGCCATACCCAAGTGAGTTTCAAGGATCTGACCGATGTTCATACGTGATGGTACACCCAGTGGGTTCAGTACGAGGTCAACCGGGTTGCCGTTTTCATCGTATGGCATGTCTTCAATTGGGTTAATCTTAGAGATAACACCCTTGTTACCATGACGACCCGCCATCTTATCACCAGGTTGGATCTGACGTTTAACAGCCAGATAAACCTTAACGATTTTCAGTACACCTGGTGCTAAATCATCACCTTGAGTGATTTTACGACGTTTAGCTTCCAGTTTCTTCGCGAACTCAGCTTTCAGTTCATCATACTGTTCTGCTAATTGTTCTAACTGGTTTTGCTTTTCTTCATCAGCAATACCCAGTTCTAACCAACGTTCACGAGGTAATTTATCTAATTTCTCAGCTTCAATACCGCCAGCAATCAGAACACCACGGATACGAGCGAATAGACCAGCTTCAAAGATACGCAGTTCTTCAGTTAAGTCTTTCTTAACTTCACGTAACTGTGACTCTTCGATTTCTAATGCACGTTTATCTTTTTCCACACCATCACGGGTAAAGACTTGTACATCGATAACTGTACCAGACACACCATTAGGCACACGCAGAGAAGAATCTTTAACATCAGACGCTTTTTCACCGAAGATAGCACGCAGCAGTTTCTCTTCTGGAGTCAGTTGAGTTTCACCTTTAGGTGTTACTTTACCTACCAGAATGTCACCACCTTTCACTTCAGCACCGATATAAACGATACCTGATTCATCCAGTTTAGATAACGCAGCTTCACCAACATTCGGGATATCAGCAGTGATCTCTTCAGGCCCTAACTTAGTATCACGAGAGACACAAGCGAGTTCTTGAATATGGATAGTTGTGAAACGGTCTTCTTGAACAACACGCTCAGATACAAGGATGGAGTCCTCGTAGTTATAACCATTCCATGGCATGAATGCCACGCGCATGTTTTGACCTAATGCTAACTCACCAAGGTCTGTTGAAGGACCATCAGCTAACACATCACCGCGATCAACTGGTTCGCCTAAAGATACGCAAGGCGTTTGGTTAATACATGTGTTCTGGTTAGAACGGGTGTATTTAGTCAAGCTATAGATATCGATGCCCGCTTCACCAGCGTAGGTCTCATCTTCGTTAACTTTGATAACGATACGAGAAGCATCAACATACTGAACAACACCACCACGCTTAGCAACCGCAGTAACACCGGAGTCAACCGCTACAGCACGCTCCATACCTGTACCTACCAGTGGTT
This sequence comes from Proteus sp. G2300, assembly GCF_009915965.1. NCBI lineage: Bacteria > Pseudomonadati > Pseudomonadota > Gammaproteobacteria > Enterobacterales > Morganellaceae > Proteus > Proteus sp. G2300. Next base: position 7,361 of record NZ_JAABNK010000008.1, on the reverse strand, counting down.
TATCACCACGAAGTGTAGGAACAGCTTGACGTTGCATGTTCGCACCCATCAATGCACGGTTGGCGTCATCGTGTTCAAGGAATGGGATCAGTGAAGCACCGACAGAAACAACCTGTTGGGTTGAAACGTCCATGTACTGAACTTGGTCACGGCTAAATAAACTTGACTCACCTTTATGACGGCAAGTTACTAATTCTTCAACGAAGTGATTGTCATCGTCTAATACGGAGTTAGCCTGAGCAATGATGAAGTTACCTTCTTCGATTGCAGACAGATAATGAATTTCATCTGTTACAGCGTTGTTTTCAACAACACGGTAAGGCGTTTCAAGGAAACCGTACTCATTAGTCTGTGCATAAACAGATAAGGAGTTGATCAGACCGATGTTTGGACCTTCAGGCGTTTCGATTGGACACACACGACCGTAGTGAGTTGGGTGTACGTCTCGAACTTCGAAGCCTGCACGTTCACGGGTCAAACCACCTGGACCTAATGCAGAAATACGACGTTTGTGCGTAATTTCTGATAGCGGGTTATTCTGATCCATAAACTGTGATAACTGGCTAGAACCAAAGAACTCTTTGACAGCAGCAGAAATCGGTTTTGCATTGATCATGTCTTGTGGCATTAATGCATCAAGATCGCCTAAAGACAGACGTTCTTTAACTGCACGCTCAACACGCACCAGACCAACACGGAATTGGTTTTCAGCCATTTCGCCAACAGAACGAATACGACGGTTACCTAAGTGGTCGATATCATCCACTTCACCTTTACCATTACGGATATCAATCAGTTTTTTCATTACTTCAATGATATCTTCTTGGCTTAAGATCCCAGAACCTTCAACTTCGTCACGGCCTAAAGAACGGTTGAACTTCATACGACCCACAGCAGACAGATCATAACGATCTTCAGAGAAGAATAAGTTCTCAAATAAGTTTTCTGCTGCTTCACGTGTTGGTGGTTCACCAGGACGCATCATGCGATAAATTTCAACTAACGCGCTTAAACGATCGTTTGTAGGATCGACGCGAACAGTTTCTGATATATAAGCACCATGATCTAAGTCATTGGTAAACAGCGTTTCAATCGTTTTATGACCAGCTTGACTTAAGCGAGCTAACACATCTAAAGAGATTTCCATGTTAGCAGCACAAATCAGTTCACCTGTCGCTTCATCAATATAGTCACGAGCAACCACTTTACCTGCAATATATTCAACAGGTACTTCAATGCGGTCAACTTGTTCTTTTTCTAATTGACGAATATGGCGAGCAGTAATACGACGGCCTTTTTCGACATACACTTTGCCATTTGCTTCAATATCAAATGAAGCAGTTTCACCACGCAGACGTTCAGGCACTAATGTCATCATCAGCTTGTTGTTGCTGATTTCAAACAATGTTTTTTCGAAGAATAAACCTAAGATTTCTTCAGTGCTGTAGTTCATTGCGCGTAAAATGATAGTCGCAGGTAATTTACGGCGACGGTCAATTCGGACAAAAAGGTTATCTTTAGGGTCGAATTCGAAGTCTAACCATGAACCACGATAAGGGATAATACGTGCGTTATACAGTACCTTACCAGATGAGTGTGTTTTACCTTTGTCACTATCAAAGAACACACCAGGGCTACGGTGTAACTGGGAAACGATAACACGCTCAGTACCATTGATAACAAAGGTACCGTTATCAGTCATTAATGGGATTTCACCCATATAGACTTCTTGTTCTTTGATGTCTTTAACGGTGCCTTCTGGGGCTTCACGTTCATAAATGACCAGACGCAGTTTTACACGCAGAGGTGCCGAATAAGTAACACCGCGGATCTGACATTCTTTAACATCAAAAACAGGCTCGCCTAAGCGGTAGCTGACATACTGTAATTCAGCATTGCCACTATAGCTTTGGATAGGGAATACGGAACGGAAAGCTGCTTCCAGACCGTTTTGACCATCAGGATCTTGCTCGATGAACTTCTGGAACGAGTCAAGTTGGATAGAAAGGAGATAGGGAACATCCAGAACTTGTGGACGTTTACCAAAATCCTTACGAATACGTTTTTTCTCGGTATAGGAGTAAACCATAGGGTTCCTCAGCTCGCTGAAAAGTGACCCACTCTGCCTACCCTTAGTTATTAAGGGCGACACGACATTCTGCTAACACTATTTTTTGTAGGTAGGAAAATGTAATTTTCCATAATACTTATTGCTATTACTCTTAAATCATTTCATTGTATTGAGATCACTACCGAGCTTTTGGACAACGTGGATCGTAGTGATTAACACAGTATATTAAGTCGTCAATAGCAAAAAATATTGAGGTAAAGAGGAAGCCAAAAAGTGTGAAAAAGCTACTCTTACCTTACAGCGCAAAAAGGCTGGTGACCAAAAAATCACCAGCCATCAGCCGTTAGGCTGCACTCTGGGAAGTTAAATTATTTAACTTCAACCTCAGCGCCTGCTTCTTCCAGAGCTTTCTTCAGAGCTTCAGCATCATCTTTGCTTACGCCTTCTTTCAGAGCTGCTGGTGCAGATTCTACTAAGTCTTTAGCTTCTTTCAGGCCAAGACCGGTAGCGCCACGTACTGCTTTGATTACTGCTACTTTGTTACCGCCGATAGCTTTCAGGATAACGTCAAATTCAGTTTTCTCTTCAGCAGCTTCTGCTGGACCCGCAGCAACAGCAACAGCTGCAGCAGCAGATACACCGAATTTTTCTTCCATCATAGAGATCAGTTCAACAACGTCCATTACAGACATTTCAGCAACTGCGTTTAAGATATCGTCTTTAGAAATAGACATAACAAGTGTTCCTAAAATTCAGAAAAAGTTTATACGTAAATAAAGCAACGAAGAAATTGGCTATTAAGCAGCTTCTTTCTGATCGCGCAGAGCAGCCAGAGTGCGAACCAATTTGCCTGCAGAGGCTTCTTTCATGGTTGCCATCAGGCGTGCGATTGCTTCATCGTAAGTTGGGAGTGTAGCCAGACGATCGATGTTCGAACCTGGGATAAACTCACCTTCAAAGGCAGCCGCTTTAATCTCGAATGCAGGGTTCGCTTTCGCGAAATCTTTGAACAGACGAGCTGCAGCGCCCGGATGTTCAGCAGAAAATGCAATCAAGGTTGGACCAACAAATGCATCTTTCAGTACTTCATAAGAAGTACCTTCAACAGCACGACGCAGAAGTGTGTTACGTACTACTCGTACAGTAACGCCAGCTTCACGACATGCTTTACGCAGTTCGGTCATTTTAGCTACAGTAACGCCACGGGAATCCGCAACAACTGCAGAAAGCGCACCTTTGGCAACTTCGCTGACTTCAGCAACAATCGCTTGTTTGTCTTGAAGATTTAGTGCCATTAGCTTCTTGCTCCTGGATTAACCGAGTAAAAACTCGGGACTCACTTCACTTATTACCACAATGGTATAAGCGCTAAAACACGGTGAGTAGAATCCAGAATATATAATTCTTTATTGGCTCTCTCACCGTCTACGCAGGAAAATTAAGTAATTACTTACACCTGCGGTCTTGGACGGGGTCTGGATAGGCCAGACTCCAACCGAAATTCAGATAATTTAGTTATGCAGACTTAAATAAAATACCACATAGCTAAACTCAAGGCGTCAAATTCTATACAAATTTGACGCCAAGGTAAAGTCTTTTATGACTTTAGTCTAATCGATAATTAAACTGTCGCGCTCAAGCTAGCTTGATCAATTGCAACACCTGCACCCATAGTGGTAGACAGGCTTACTTTCTTGATATAAACGCCTTTCGCTGCAGATGGTTTTGCTTTTTTCAGCGCAACCAGCAGAGCTTCTAAGTTTTCTTTCAACTGAGTTTCGTTGAAATCAACTTTACCGATAGTGGTATGGATAATACCATTTTTGTCGTTACGGTAACGAACCTGACCCGCTTTAGCATTTTTAACTGCTTCAGCAACGTTAGGAGTTACAGTACCCACTTTCGGGTTTGGCATTAAGCCACGTGGGCCAAGGATTTGACCTAATTGACCTACAACGCGCATTGCATCTGGAGATGCGATAACAACGTCGAAGTCCATTTCGCCAGCTTTCACTTTAGCAGCTAAGTCGTCCATACCGACTAATTCAGCGCCTGCTTCTTTAGCAGCTTCTGCGTTTGCACCTTGTGCGAATACAGCAACGCGAACTGAACGGCCAGTACCGTGTGGAAGTACAGTTGCACCACGAACGTTTTGATCTGATTTACGTGCATCGATGCCAAGATTAACAGCAACGTCAACGCTTTCAACGAATTTAGCCGTAGCCAGTTCTTTCAGTAAAGCAACCGCTTCAGTAATTTCGTACTGTTTAGTTACTTCAACTTTTTCACGGATATTGCGCATGCGCTTGGTTAGTTTAGCCATCAGATTAATCCTCCACTACCAGGCCCATGGAACGAGCAGTACCTTCGATTGAACGCATCATAGCTTCAACGTCAGCACCAGTCAGGTCCGCAGCTTTAGTTTCTGCGATTTCACGAACTTGAGCAGAAGTGATTTTACCTACTTTGTCTTTGTTCGGTTTGCCAGAACCTGATTTCACGCCCGCAGCTTTCTTCAGCAGAACGGCTGCTGGAGGAGTTTTGGTAACGAAAGTGAAAGAACGGTCAGCGTAAACTGTAATAACAACAGGAATTGGTAAACCTTTTTCAACGCTTTCAGTTTTAGCGTTGAATGCTTTACAGAATTCCATGATATTAACACCTTGTTGACCCAGAGCTGGACCAACTGGTGGACTTGGATTAGCCATACCTGCAGCAACTTGCAGCTTGATATAGGCTTGGACTTTCTTAGCCATTAATTAATTCCTCAATTTGGGTATATCGCCCGGCTAGGGCTCCCCGATTTTACTTTGTAATGTCTTAAGACAAAACAACTCAAAACGAAAGGTGGAAAATTGTAGATAACTTTTCCACCTTTTGCAAGAATGCAACGTAAAAAGGCTTAACCTTTTTCAACCTGACTAAAGTCTAATTCAACTGGTGTCGCACGCCCAAAAATTGAAACAGAGACTTTTAAGCGGCTTTTTTCGTAATCAACTTCTTCAACCACGCCATTAAAGTCAGCGAATGGACCATCACTAACACGAACCATTTCACCTGGTTCAAATAATGTTTTAGGACGTGGCTTATCACCAACTTGTTGTAAGCGATTCATGATCGCATCAACTTCTTTATCACTAATTGGTGCTGGTCTGTCTGAGGTTCCACCAATAAATCCCATCACACGAGGTACATTACGTACTAAGTGCCAAGTTGCATCGTTCATGACCATTTGGACAAGAACATAGCCTGGGAAAAATTTACGCTCACTTTTACGGCGTTGTCCGCTACGGATTTCGACCACTTCTTCTGTCGGAACCATAACTTCGCCGAATGAGTCTTCCATTTCGTTTAATTTGATATGTTCACGCAGCGACTGTGCAACACGGCCTTCAAAGCCCGAAAATGCCTGAATGACATACCAGCGTTTTTTTGGAGAATCAGTCATGAACACCTCACAGGCCAGTAATAAATGAAACAAAACGAACCAGAATGCCATCCAGTCCCCAAAGAACTAATGACACAATAGCCGTCACTGCAGCAACAATCAGGGTTGTTTGCAATGTTTCTTGACGTGTTGGCCATACTACTTTACGCATTTCAATGCGCGCTTCGCGAGCAAATGCTAATGTTGCTTTACCTTGTGTTGTCCACAACGCGATCCCACCCGCCGCTACGAACAAAGCAACAACAGCTAAAGCTCGTAACGCTAGGTTAAATTCACGGTAAAGATAGTTACCACCCACTGCTACTGCCAGCAATAAAACGGTAATGATCCACTTAGCGATATCACCACCGCGTTTGCTATCTTGAGCTCCGCTATTCGCACTCATAAATTAACCTGTCATATGATGTAAATAAATAGCCAGCTTGCCTCGCAAGAGCAAAACAAATCAGACTAACCATAAAATCAACTATGATTGCATCTGACACAGTGTCATATCTCTATGACATTCGTATCTGCAAGATACTGGACTCGATTCGTTGTATCAGAGCCTATCTCACCAATAATTTACATCAAACTAGTGATGAGATAGGTTCTTTTTCAAACAACGCATAAAAAGGGCATCGATTGATGCCCTTCTCTAGGAGAATTACGCGAGTAATTAACCTAATACTTTAGCAACAACGCCCGCACCTACTGTACGGCCACCTTCACGGATAGCGAAACGTAAACCGTCGTCCATCGCGATTGGGTGAATCAGTTCAACGATCATGTTGATGTTGTCACCTGGCATTACCATTTCTACGCCTTCTGGTAATTCGATAGTACCAGTTACGTCAGTTGTACGGAAGTAGAACTGTGGACGGTAGCCTTTGAAGAATGGAGTATGACGACCACCTTCATCTTTGCTCAGAATATATACTTCTGATTCGAATTTAGTGTGTGGCTTGATTGAACCTGGTTTAGCCAGTACTTGTCCACGTTCGATTTCTTCACGTTTAGTACCACGCAGCAGAACACCAACGTTCTCACCTGCACGACCTTCGTCAAGTAATTTACGGAACATTTCAACGCCAGTACAAGTTGTTTTAACTGTTGGTTTGATACCAACGATTTCAACTTCTTCACCAACTTTGATTACACCACGCTCAACACGACCAGTTACTACTGTACCACGGCCTGAGATTGAGAATACGTCTTCGATTGGTAACAGGAATGGTTTGTCAATTGCACGCTCTGGTTCTGGGATGTATGAATCCAGTGCTTCTGCTAATTCAACAATTTTTGCTTCCCACTCTGCTTCGCCTTCCAGTGCTTTCAGCGCTGAACCACGGATTACTGGAGTGTCGTCACCTGGGAAATCGTACTGAGACAGAAGTTCACGAACTTCCATTTCAACTAATTCCAGTAACTCTTCATCATCTACCATGTCACATTTGTTCAGGAATACGATGATGTAAGGAACACCAACCTGACGACCTAACAGGATGTGCTCACGAGTTTGTGGCATTGGGCCATCAGTCGCAGCAACTACCAGGATCGCTCCGTCCATTTGCGCAGCACCAGTGATCATGTTTTTAACATAGTCGGCGTGACCTGGGCAGTCTACGTGTGCGTAGTGACGAGTTGGAGTGTCGTATTCTACGTGTGAAGTAGAGATGGTGATACCACGAGCTTTTTCTTCTGGTGCGTTATCGATTTGATCGAATGCACGAGCAGCACCACCGTAAGTTTTAGCTAAAACTGTAGTGATTGCAGCAGTCAGAGTTGTTTTACCGTGGTCAACGTGGCCGATAGTACCAACGTTAACGTGCGGTTTTGAACGTTCAAATTTTTCTTTAGACA
>NZ_JAABNK010000007.1:0-219401 GCF_009915965.1 Proteus sp. G2300 | reverse complement strand
GGTGAAATATATTGCCCTGTATCCTTATCATAGTAGCGAAAGCGATTGTAATACAAGCCACTTTCTTTATCTTCATATTGTCCGGAAAATCGAAAATGGCATTCGGTATATTCAGGATCGTTATCGGCATAATCATCATGAGATTGCCAAAACGCCATTTGTCCCCAGGTATTTAACCGTCCTGCCCAGCTGACAATGCCTTTTTCGCTAAAGATTTCGCGTGGCGTGCCTTGATGGTCAGTGACGACATAATGCAGTTTTCCACGTTGATAACGTGCTGTTGGGGTAATTTCATTGGGTTGGTAGAGCCACTGAATTTGAGCGTCATAAGCGGGTGTGCCATCGGCATAAATCGGAGTTTCCTGCACCATCTGGTCGCCAGACCACAGGTAATCAACACGCTGAATGCGTTTGTTTTTAAACGGTGAATTGGGCGGTGTAATAGGGTGATTATCGACCACCTTGCTTTTACTGAGGCGTCGTCCAAAGGCATCGTAAGTGTAACGCCAGCATTCCCCTTCAGGGTTAAAACAGGCGATAAGTTGGTTAAGCGTATTCCATATTCCATTGGTAATACCACGTTTTTGCCCGAAAACCGTGTTGGTGAACCACTTTTTGGGTTAATCGACCATTAATGTCGTAGTGATAGTCTTGATAACCTTTGGCGGTGATACGGCGAGTGACACGGCCTTTTTGTTGGCGACCTTGCGGATCGGTAACTGTGGTTAAATTACCTTTGTCGTCGTAGGTCAGTTGCCATTTATCGCCAAAAGGGGAGACATAACAAGTGAGTTGTCCATTGTCATTATATTCATAACCCACTTTACGCTAAGGAGTTTGATTTTTGCTTTTTCGATTTCTTTCATTATTAATTAACCATGAACAAATTTATGGTTGGCAAGTATACACTATTCTACGTAAGAGCGTGAAAAGGGGCCGGTTTGTTGCATCAAAGCTGATATTGAATTCACTATTTTTTCTTATTGAGCATCGACTTTAAATCAGCAAAAGGATTATAAGTGGCTACACCGACATCATCTTGTGCATCTTCACCAGCGACAACAGTTGTGCCGTATTGGTCTGCTTCTGTGTATTTAGAGTGTTCGTGATCATGGCAAAACAGACACAATAACTCCCAGTTACTACCGTCTTCTGGGTTATTGGTATGGTCGTGATCAATATGATGAACGGTGAGCTCACGTAAGTTCGAATAGACAAACTCACGCGCACAACGTCCACATACCCATGGGTAGATTTTCAGTGCTTTTTCACGGTAGCCACTTTCCAACCGTGCATAGTTTTTTGGGATCAGAGCCATTGTTAGTATTACCTGTTATAAGAGAAAGTTTAACGATAGTTTTTTCAATATACTCTGAATGCACGGATAGGTTCAATCTCATAAGTCCTGTTTACTTCAATAAACCACCAATATTACAATCTGATGCACTCTTGGAAATTACAGGTATAATTTTAAAAATGACTGAGCAGATTTAGGCATAAAAATGGCAAAACTTACCTTACAAGAGCAAATGTTAAAAGCAGGGCTTGTGACCAGCAAAAAAATGGCAAAAGTCCAAAGAACGGCAAAAAAATCACGTGTTCAGGCACGAGAAGCAAGAGAAGCCGTAGAAGAAAATAAAAAAGCCCAACTTGAGCGCGATAAACTGCTGAGTGAGCAACAAAAGCAAGCAACCTTATCTAAAGAATATAAAGCGCAAGTTAAACAACTTATTGAGATGAATAGAATTACGCCAGCAAAAGGCGATATTGATTTTAATTTCACTGATAACAATGTGATTAAAAATATCGTGGTGGATAAACTGACGCAATCTCAATTAATTAGTGGGCGCCTCGCCATTGCTCGTTTGGATACTGCAAATAAAACGGAATACGCGATTATTCCAGCCAGTGTGGCGGATAAAATTACACAAAGAGATGTGGACTGTATCTTGTTAAATAATACACTTAGTAAGACAGAACAAGATGAAGACGATCCTTATGCTGATTTTAAAATACCAGATGATTTGATGTGGTAATAAGCAATGTAGCTTATTACCTCAAAGGCATAGTTTGTATACGCATTGTGCTTTATACTGCATCTGGAAATTTTTGTAGATAAAACGATTAAGTAGGCGATAATGGCAATGAACGGAATAATCACAAAGTGGTTTGAAGATAAAGGTTTTGGATTTATTAAAGATGAAAATGGTGACAACCGTTATTTTCATGTGATTAAAGTTGCCAACCCTGCGTTGATAAAGGTAGATGCAAATGTCACCTTTGAACCGACCACCAATACCAAAGGTTTATCTGCGTATGCGGTTAAAGTGATACCTGATAGCAAATACGTTTATATTGCAGGCGAGCGAATTAAGCTAACGTCAATTAAATCCTATCGAATTTACAGTGAAGAAGTGCCTGCCGATACGCGTATTGATAAAGAAAATACGGTACTTTCTGTGGGTATTTTAATGAATAGCATTAGACCCAAATCAGCAGATAACGCTAATGATATGCGTATGTTGAGAAAGCTTGCGATCACCACAATGCACGGTACAGAGATAGTTTTTACGGAAGATGAACTTGATATTGAGGAAACCGTAAAAGCACTTAAACTCTAATATCGATATTTAAAACGGGCTCTCGCAACGCGCTTTTATTGGTGCTTGGCTAATAGGGTGAACAAAATGAAGTTCACTCGCATGAAGCATGAGTCTTGGAGCCCGTTTAGTTTCTTCAATTAAGTCGCAGTCGCACCCACCATATAAATCACAACCTAAAATAGGATGCCCTATAAACTGGCTGTGAATACGTAGTTGATGAGTCCTTCCTGTTTCAGGCATAAATTGTACGCGGGTTAAAGGTAATAACGTTCCATTTTCTTGTGTATGATATAAACGTTCAATAACCTGATAACCAGAGCGTGCTGGTTTACCATTAAGGGAGCAAATCGACATACGTGGAAATAGAGCCGGATCTTTTGCTATTGATGCATCTATTATGCCTTCATTTTCCTTCAAATGGCCACACAGTAGCGCACTATATACTTTGGTTACTTTACGTTGGCTAAACTGCTGACATAAAAGAGCATTGATTGACTTATTGCGTGCCACAACCATTAACCCTGATGTCCCAAAATCAAGCCGATGAACAAGCGTACATCCCGGAAATAGCTTCACTAATCGATAATGTACTGAGTCTATATTTTGTGGATTTTTTCCTGATAAGCTCAATAATCCTGTTGGTTTATTAATAAGAACTAAATGCTCGTCTTGATAGAGGATCTCGATTTCATCATGGCAAGGTGGGGCAATAAAAGTATCGATAATCGTAGACATCAGCTTATCCGCAGAAAAAGAAGGAAGTGGATGATAGCGAATTTTAAGTTAACAGGCGAATGTAGAGATATACTCTTAATAATTTGAATATAATGATTATAAACTAATCTTGGGGACAACCAATGAACAATGAAATCCATTTTAAATATTATGACATGGTAGAAGAGTATTCACTGGAATCAACCGAGCCTGTTGCTGAATCTGAAGAAGATGCACTTGCTCTCTATTTTCAATTACTGCTTACTCGGCTAATGAACAACGAAGAAATCAGTGAAACGGCGCAGCAAGAGATGGCAAAAGAGGCGGGTATTAATAAAAAACGTATTGATGATATCGCGATGTTTCTTAATCGCTGGGGTAATGAATAATACGTATTGAGCTCATTAAAAAAATGGGCTCAATAATAGCTCAATTCACAAAAAACAACGCTAATCCTACATAACTGTATGATTTAACGTATACTCGTTATTGATTTTATTTCACATAAGCGTACGAAAAGAACGGACATACTTTTGGAATGTTCGCCTCTTTATCGGATGTTTTATATTCAATTGGTTGGGTGAGATATGCTGGATTTCCTAAAGAATTATGACAATTTAACCATCAGCGAAAAAAAAGTATTAAAATATCTCACCGATAATATTGCGGATATACCCTATTTAAATATTAATGATTTAGTTGCAAAAACCTTTGTATCAAAAACGGTTATCATTAATTTATCGCAAAAGTTAGGATTTAGCGGGTTTAAAGAGCTTAAATTCCAAATTAATAATTATATATTGACGCAAAATAAAATTGAGAAAACGAGCACTGCATCTTATAAAAAGCAATTAGAAAAAAATATTAATAAAACATTTACTTTAATTAATGAAGAGCATATTCGAGAATGTGCGAAAACCTTACGTCACTCTAGAAATATTTTTATTGTGGCAAGAGGAACGAGTAAAGCGGTCGGTTATTACCTGGAACACCTTTTATTTGCTTTAGGTTTACACTGCTTTTTTATTAATGATTATAATTTATCTGATTCATTTACTCGCCTTGTTAATGAAGATGATACGGTTATCTTTATCTCCCTTTCTGGTGGCACCAAGAAAATTATAGAAACAGCAAAAATTGTACAGTTAAAAGATGCAAATATTATTAGTATGACGGCATTTAACACCAATGAATTAACGAGTTATGCAAGCCATGCTCTGTTTTGTTTTGCCGATAATCACGATACCAAAAAAGACGATACTAAATCACGTATTGGTTTTTTTATGCTGGTGGATTTACTGATAAATGAGTTAGAAATTTTACTTTAAGTTTTAATAGGCGGGCAATTCTATTAATTAAATCTTCTTTTTATTCTTAATATGTAAAAAGCATTAATCTATCTGATTAAAATAATGATAAGTTATTTTAAAAACAACCTTCTTTTTTCAATATTAATATTAAGATCTAGGATCATTCTTCATTACCGAAATAAAAAATTGTCAATTATTATTAATTGAAATGTTTATTAAAAAGACCTAAGTCATAAAAAATGACCTGAGATAATATTTAAAACCGCCACGTCATTCATTTCCTATAATCCCTAAGCTAGAGTACCTCAGTAATTCTTTTATATTCGAGAAGTCATAAGGAAAAAAATATGGCCAGGAAAAAGTTCAGCGAATCTATTCAGCGCTTTGGTAGAACCCTACTTCTACCAATCGGTGTATTAGCACCTATCGGTATGATCTTGGGGATCAGTGGTGCTTTAGTTCAGTCTTATATGATTGCACGCTTTCCTTTCTTAGGAAATGAAACAGTCAATGCTTTATTAGTCAGTATCCGTTCTATTGCAGGTGTGGTGTTTGACAATATTCCACTTCTATTTGCAATGGGGGTGGCATATGGAATGAGCCATAAAGATAAGGGGATCGCGGTCTTTGCCTCCGTGGTGGGTTATTTAACCTTGATAAGTACAATCAATATCTGGTTAGTATTGACTGGAAAACTGGCTGATCCTGCCATTATGACGCAGGTTGGGCAAATCAAGGTTCTGGGTATACAAACCATGAATATCAGTGCCGCAGGGGGGATTATTACAGGATTAATCGCCGCATGGGCAACGGATAAATTCTATAACCTTGAATTACCAACGGCATTTGCCTTCTTCTCTGGGAAAAAATCTGTCGCCATTATTATGGTTGGATTAATGATTGGCGTAGGTGCATTGTTGCCATTTATTTGGGAAGTATTAGTCATGGGCTTAACTAAGCTCTCAGCTGTCTTCTTAAGTCCTGTTGGGCCTTTCTTTACCGCAGGTGGTGAGCGTCTATTTATTCCATTTGGTTTACACCACGTCTGGAACGTGCTGTTTAGATTTACTGAAGCCGGTGGTTCTTATGTGATTGATGGGCAAACCTATGTGGGTGTTGTTCCAGCAATGACAGAAGTATTATTTAACCAAGGGCCAAGTAGTGAATATTGGGCAATGATGCCAAGCTTGACGCGTTTTATGGCTCAGCAACAAATGTTGGTTACGTTATTCTTATTTCCTGCGATTGCATTAGCAATTTATAAAACCTCGAAAAAAGAGAACCGCGCTGAAGTTAAATCAATGCTGGTGACGATGGTCTTAACTGCAATGTTAGGTAACGTGACCGAACCTCTTGAATTTACCTTCGTCTTTATCGCACCGTTACTTTATTTAATTTACGCGATTATCGTGGGTATTGGCGCAGTTCTGCTCTCTTTTGCTGGTGTTGCAATTGGTTATATCCGAGGCACGGTCTTTGATTTCACTATCTTTGGTTTACTGTACGAACACACTAACTGGATCTTCTTAGTGCTGATTGGTAGTGCACTTGCGGTTGTGACCTACTTCATTTTCTACTGGGCTATCATCAAATTCGATATCAAAACCCCAGGTAGAGAAGAATCAAGCAATATGAAAAACACGCTAATCAAAGAAAAACGTTATGGTGAAATTGCAGAAATCTTAATTCAAGCGTTAGGTGGCAAACAAAACATTCGTAATGTTGATAACTGTATTACACGGCTACGTATTGATATTAATGAAGTTAATCAAATAGATAAAGAATTAATGTTGGAGTCTGGATGTACAGCATTCTTCTTTCCGGCAGCAAACCATGTCCATGTTGTTTATGGCCCTAAAGTCGAATTTGTTCGCAATGCTGTTGATGAAGCAATGAAGAAATAAAAGGATACATGATGAGAGCGTTATACGATTCTAAAAGTAAAACAATCGACGATCGCGGTATAAAAAATCTGCTGTCCAATGAAGCTAAATATTCAACTTGGTTAATGTTTGAAGCAATGTTAGCGCAAGCGCAAGCTGAATATGGTTTTATTCCACAGTCTGCCGCAGATGAAATTAAAGAAAAGGCGATTATTGAGAATATTGATTTTGAAGAGATGAACCGTATTTATCAAAAAATCGGTCATGGTTTTGTGCCTTTCTTAAAAGTACTGGTGAATGCGTGCTCTGAAGAGAGTGGTAAATATGTGCACTATGGCATTACCACGCAAAATATACAGCAAAGTTCGCAGTTGTATATGATGAAAACGGTACACAATAAGTTCATGTTATTATTGAGTGAAATTATTGAAAACTTGTCTAATCTTGCTGAAAAGACAAAACACATGGTAATGGCTGGTAGAACGCACGGTCGTCATGCTATTCCTATTACTTATGGGTACAAAGTTTCAGTATGGATCAGTGATTTTATTGATTGCTACCAACGTATGAAAGAGTGCGAAAAGCGAGTATTCACCATTATGATGGGGGGGGCAGTAGGTGCTTTTAACTCAATGCCAGAAGTTGGGATGAAAGTACAAAAACGTGTTGCTGAATTAGTGGGTATGCAAGCAATGGAAGTGCCATCACGTAATTTAAGCACGCACAAATTAGAATACATGATGAACTTAGCGCTGATGGCAAATATCTGCCATAAAATTGGTGAAGAAGTTTACAGCACTACATTGGAAGAAATTGCTGAGGTTTCTGAAGGGTTTACAAAAGGCACGGTAGGAAGTAGCACGATGCCTCATAAAATTAATCCAAAATTAGCGAAAGGAATTATTGCTAACTCTCAGAAATTATATTCGTTGCCTAATGTGGGAATGTACTCTGCGGTAAGACCATATGAAGGTGATAGCAGTTCTTATATGTTATTCGATGGCTTAATTGAAGAATCGTTAGAATTAACAACAGAAATTTTATTAAGAACAGAAGAGCTTTCAAGAACTATCGTTCCTCATGAAGAGAGAATGCTACATAACGTGATGAGAAATAAAGGTTTAGATAATACTGAATACGTTATGATGAAAATGGCAGAAAAACTGGGTAAAGATAAAGCGCATTCACTGTTATATGAAGAAGCCATTAAAACGGCCGCAGATGGTGAAGATTTTTATACTAACCTGATGAAAAATGACACCATTACCGCGGCTTTTAATGCAGATGAAATTAAGGCCATGCTTGATCCTCGCTCTTATATCGGTTTATCCGTTGAGCTTGCTGAAAAAGAAGCAAAACGAGGTTTTGTGATCTCACAAGAAATTAAACAAAGTTATAAATAACAAAAAGTTATCAATTAGCTACAAATAAACAAGTATCCGTTAAGCATAGAGCCACTTAAATGAGTGGCTCTTTTTAGTTAATTATTAGCCAATCAATCCATGCACCAAAATAATCCCGATACAAATTGGGCCAATATAACGCCAAACCAGTAATAAACATTGACGTTTTACACCTGTGATATTTTCAGGAATTAATGCATTTGCTCTACGTGACCAACCGAAAATTAAGCACATCGCAATACCAAATAAAGGCATTAAAATGTTAGATGTCAGATAATCCAACAAATCAAAAACAGTTTTCCCTCCTAATGTCACATCGCTCATAGGGCCGAAAGATAATGAAACAGGAATTCCCATCAGCATAATGGAAGCCGTAACGACGAGTCCTGCGCGACGGCGTGTCCATTGAAAGCGCATCTGCACATAAGCCACGATATGTTCAAGTAATGAAATTGCAGAAGTTAACGCTGCCATTAATAACAAGACAAAGAAAGTGACAGCTAAAATATTACCACCGGGTAAGTTAGCGAAATAAACCGGCATGGTCATAAAGGTTAAGCCCGGGCCGGCATTGGGTTCTAAACCTGCGGCAGATAATGCAGGGAAAATCATTAATCCGGCAAGTACACACACCATACAAGATAAAATAACTACCCACATACTGGCGTTGGCGATACCTTTGTTATTTGCTAAATAAGCACTGTAAGTGATGTGAATACCTAAACCGATAGAGAGAGAGAAGAAGGCTAATCCTAATGCATCTAACACGCCTTGAGGGGTTAACTTACTGAAATCAGGGTATAAAAATAATTTTAAACCTTCAGAAGATCCAGGTAAGCTTATTCCAACAATAATTAATAAAATCATAATGATAAATAACATGGGCATCATGATTTTGACGGCTTTTTCTAACCCACGTTGCACACCGGCTAAAACGACAAAACAGGTTAATCCAGCGAAGGTCAAGTGAGCCAAAATAGGCCATAAAGGATTGCTAATAAAACGGGTAAAAATACCAGTTAATTCTGCGCTATCTGTAATGTTCAGCTGGCCTGTTGCTGCCATAACGGTATAGCCAATTGTCCATCCACCGACAACACTATAAAAGCTATAAATACACCAAGAACTGAAGACACCAATAACGCCGATGATAACCCAGTTACGTCCCATCATCTTTTTAAAGGCATTAACAGCTTCTGCATGTGTACTACTGCCTAAGATATTTTCAGCCAGTAATACGGCAAGCCCGATAATAAAACTAAATAACAAAAAGACAATTAAAAAGGCACCACCACCGTTATTGGCGGCAACATAAGAAAACTTCCAGATTGCGCCAATACCAATTGCAGAGCCTGCGGCTGCTAAGATATGGCCGATTCGTGATGTCCATTGCTGGCTCATTTTGCCTCCTGCTTTATTTGGTTATTTATGGAAGGCATTTCCAGACCATTGTTTATTGAGAAGACGTTGTCACTCATCATCCTTATGGTAAAACTCAACATCATAGAAACTCCCCTAAAAAATAATTTCACCAGTAGGGGGCATAATAAAAAAGCCACCTAACTGGTGGCTTTTGCAAAAAAATGAACGTGCTGGGCCACCTAATGAAGGAGTAGTAGGTTTAGGCCTAGGAGTCGATTATTGGTGTTCATATTCACCTTTTTGCTCTTTATTGAAATGGATATAATCGCAATACAATATGAAATATTGTTTTTAAAAATGCGTATTTCTTATTTATATCATAAATTCAAACTAAAGAAATAAATTTTGTTAGAACTTGATGTTAATTTTTATTCATAAATGTTTTTCTGATGCCAATGATAGAAATCATAATAAGTTATGGTGTTAACCTTATTTGTGTAAGGTGAGTATCGGCAAAAATGTCGAAACGATTATAAAATGTTATTTCGTTTTTATATCTTGTTGATTATATTGTTAAAAATTAATTGGCATAATTCCTGCTTAGTTGAATGTTCTTTATGACTCTTTTACTCCCTAGTTAGGGGAAAGGATATCAAATGAACAAAATCAACTCCGTCTGTCCTTATTGTGGCGCTGGCTGCAAAATTAATCTCTGTGTTGAAAATGGTCGCATCATCAAAGCGGAAGGTGCTAATGGTGTCACCAATCAAGGGGAACTTTGTTTAAAAGGGCTCTATGGTTGGGATTTTCTTAACGACAATAAACTGCTGACAGCTCGAATTCATGAACCCATGATCCGCCGACAAAAAGGGGCTGATTTTGAAATAGTGAGTTGGAATGAAGCGATTCAATTTACAGCAAAAAAATTATTGGAAATAAAAGAAAAATACGGCGCTAAATCCATCATGTGTACGGGATCTTCTCGTGGTACGGGGAATGAAACCAACTTTGTAATGCAAAAATTTGTTCGTGCCGTATTAGGTAATAATAATGTCGATTGTTGTGCCCGTGTTTGCCATGGGCCTTCTGTTGCTGGTTTACAAGAAACGTTGGGCAATGGGGCAATGAGTAACTCTATTGCCGATATTGAAGATTCAGATTGCTTATTAGTTTTTGGTTATAACTGTGCTGATTCTCATCCTATTGTGGCGCGTCGAGTTGTTAAAGCGAAACAAAAAGGTGCCAAAATCATTGTTTGTGATCCTCGTAAAATTGAAACCGCTAAAATTGCTAATCAATATTTACCCTTAAAAAACGGTACAAATATGGCGTTAGTTAATGCATTTGCGTATACGCTAATTGATGAAAATCTTTATGATAAAGATTATGTTAGTCGCTATACCGAAGGTTTCGATGAATATAAAAAACAACTTGCCGACTATAGTCCAGAAGCGGTACAAGATATTGTCGGTATTCCTGCTATTGAAATCCGTAAGGCGATGCGTACTTATGCTAATGCTAAAACAGCCACCATTATGTGGGGCATGGGGGTAACGCAATTTGGTCAAGCGGTTGATGTGGTCAAAGGTTTGTCAGGTCTTGCATTACTAACGGGTAATTTAGGTAAGCCACATGTCGGTGTTGCCCCTGTTCGTGGACAAAATAATGTTCAAGGGGCTTGTGATATGGGGGTTTTACCAAATATGTTCCCGGGATATCAATATGTGGCTGACGAAAATGTGCGTCAGAAATTTGCACAAGCCTGGAATATTCCTGTTGAACAACTCGATCCTGAAGTGGGATATCGCATTACTGAAGTACCACATTTAGCCATTGAAGGTAAAGTAAAAGCCTACTACATCATGGGTGAAGATCCGCTTCAAACAGAAGCTGATTTAGGCTTAGTGAGAAAAGGTTTTGAGGCTCTCGATTTTGTTGTAGTTCAAGATATCTTTATGACTAAAACTGCCGAGCGTGCTGATGTGATTTTACCCTCAACCAGTTGGGGTGAACATGCAGGTATTTATACTTGTGCGGATAGAGGTTTTCAGCGTTTTGAAAAAGCGATTGATGCGCGAGGTAATGTAAAACGTGACTGGGAAATTATCAGCTTATTAGCTACTGAAATGGGCTACCCGATGTCTTATGAGAATAACGAAGCGATTTGGAATGAAGTTAGAGCATTGTGCCCGCTGTTCTTTGGTGCTACTTATGAAAAATTGGCAGGTTTAGCGCATATTCAATGGCCTTGCACGGATATTGACCATCCAGGTACGCCTTATTTATATTCAGGTAATCAATTCACTACACTCTCTGGTAAAGGACAGTTATTTGCTACGCCATGGCGGGCGCCGGCTGAAGTACCCGATGCTGATTATCCAATGATTTTATCTACAGTGCGTGAGGTGGGGCATTATTCTTGTCGCTCTATGACTGGTAATTGTAAAGCATTAGCATCACTTGCAGATGAACCTGGTTATGTTCAAATTCACCCTGATATTGCTAAAGCCGCTGGGATCCGTGATCAAGATATTGTTTGGGTTGGATCACGTCGAGGCAAAGTGATGTCGCGTTGTCATGTGAATGAGACAATCAATAAGCAAGCGATTTATATGACTTATCAATGGTGGATTGGCGCATGTAATGAACTGACTCAAGATAATCTTGATCCAGTTTCAAAAACACCGGAAACAAAATATTGTGCAGCTAAAGTGATAAAAATTGACGATCAGAAATGGGCAGAAAGCCAAGTTGCTCAACATTATCACACGATGAGAAGTCGTTTAATTAACTTAGTGGAGCAGGCAAAAAAAGCGCCCCATTAAGCTGAGTGTTGATTAAAAATAGAAATGGAGACGATTAAGTCTCCATTTTTGTCTCATATAAATCAGGAAGGTATAACTTTTAGTTTAATTTTCTTTCTCAGCACCTTTCGGACATCACGAGCCACGACTATTAAAATGACATAGGTGATTACGACGAGGAAAAAATAACAAATTAGTTTGATTTACATCGTATTAATAAATAACTCATTTTTTAATTAACACAAGGTGAAAATGGGTATAAAGCCGATAAAAAAGCCTCTTGAAGTAAAACTCCATTAATACCTTTATTATGAAACTTTTTTACTTAAAAATAAGTAACATTATATTCTGCATAAAACCCCAAAAATAATTTATTGTGGCTGTTTTTTATTCTATTTTTAGATTTTTATTCCCAAATTTGATTTAAAGTCAGATGTAAAAAAATAAGATTAAAAAATAGACATTTTGATCATCTTCACAATTCAGAAAAGATCGATTTGAAGTTTAACTCCGAAAATAATTATATATTGGAGTGATATTTAAGGCACAAGAAAAATACCCTACTTGATGATCATAATAAGAGCTAATAAGTATGAACAGAATAAAGAAAATATCTTACTCCTGTCTTTCTGTAATGCTAGTGTCGGCAATATTCACATCTACTAGCTTTGCAGAGAAACTCCCCAATTTACCTGTAACATTTAAAAGTGGGGCTGGGGCAATCAGTAAAAATGTTATTTATGTTGGTTTAGGTACAGCGGGAAAGTCATGGTATAAGCTTGATCTCAATGGTGCGATAAAACAATGGGAAAAAATAGCAGATTTTCCTGGAACACAAAGAGACCAGGCTATTGCTCTGGAATTAAATAATAATATTTATGTTTTCGGGGGTGCAGGAAAAGAAAATGAAAATAGCGCAACAATCAGTGCGCTTACAGATGTTTATCGTTATTTACCACAAGAAAACAAATGGGAAAAGGTAAATACACGAGCGCCTTATGGATTAGTGGGACATGCGGGCGTTAATATTAATAACGAGCAGGCTATTATTCTTGGCGGTGTTAATCAACAAATATTTGATGGTTATTTTGTTGATCTAGATCGTACTAAAGCGAATAAATCTGAGAATAAAAAAGTCATCAGTGATTATTTTAATAAACCGGCAGAAGGTTATTTTTTTAACAGAAATATAATGGAGTATAACGCTGAAAATAATCAATGGCGATTATTTGGTGTTATGCCATTTAATGGAACAGCAGGTTCTGCATTAGCTTCTGATGGTCATAAAATCACCTTAATCAATGGTGAAATAAAACCAGGATTACGTACTAGTGAAGTACAAACAGCTATTTTAAAAAACAATCAATTACAATGGAATTTTATTACCCAGAAATTACCTGATCCTGCGCCTAATCAGCAACAAGATGGTTTAGCGGGAGCATTTGCAGGTTACAGCATGCACACCTTACTTGTTGCTGGTGGTGCTAACTTTCCGGGTGCTCAGGCAAACTATGCACAGCAACATTATTTTGCTCATCAAGGGTTAGAAAAGACATGGCATAAAGAAATTTATGGCTTTGTTAATAATCAATGGAAAGTCATTGGTGAATTACCTCTCCCTCTTGGTTATGGTGTCACTATTTCACATGATAATTCACTTTATTTAATTGGAGGTGAAACAAATAAAGGTGAGGCTGTTAATTCGGTTATTACTTTAACCATGAAAGATAAACAATTAATTATTGAATAATCTTTTTCTCTACACATTAAAATAATTCATTAAGATCTCCCTGATTAAACCAGGGGATCTACCTATTTAGGTAAATATTATGGCAAATAAAAAGAAAAAAATTTTATTGGCATGCTGTACTTTATTAATGTCATCTCAATTATACGCGACTACATTAGACTTTCGTCATGAATATGCAGATTCTACGAGAATTAATAAAGATAGAATTGCATTTATTCACTCTTTTTCAAATGGTGTTGGTTTTTATATTGATGCTAGCGTTAAATCGGGTGGTGTTGACGGTGAAAAAGATAAATTATTTAGTGATGTTGTTAATAATGCCATTGAAATGGGATTAAGTTATAACTATAAGCTAAATAATAATATTACATTACAGCCTGGTCTTATTTTTGAAACCGTAACAGATACTTCTATATATAAACCTTATTTAAAAGCACAATATAACTTCGATAATGGTTTATATATTGCAGGACGTTATCGTTTTGATTATGCCCGTAAAACAAAACAAGGTGTTGATGATGAAAAAACAAATCGTTTGGATGGTTTTATAGGTTATAAATATAACAAATTTAAAGTGGAATATGATTACACTCAAATGTATAGCGATGCCATAAAATACGATAATAAAAAACGTAATTACGAACATAATGTTGCTTTTTCTTATCAAATCAATAGTGCTTTCACACCTTATATTGAAGTTGGCAACATGGCTGTAAGTCCTTTCAGTGATGATCGTCAGACACGGTATCGAGTTGGATTACAATTTCATTTCTAATTTAAGTAAAACAGAATAAAAAACAAGAAGAGTGATGGAAACATCACTCTATTTTTATTTTATCTATTTATCAATTAGTTGCGTTACGTTGGTTATTGTTTGATCTTCTTCACAAATTACTGTTTTTTTGATTGAGAAATTAAACTCCGTAAAATACTATAATTTGGAGTTACATTTCAAAAGAAGAGAACAGTGGGTTCAAAAATGGCGCTAATTGAAAAGATGACAAAGGATATTCAACAAAAAGGCGGATTAATTGTGTCTTGTCAGCCTGTTGATAATAGTCCAATGGATAAGCCTGAAATTGTCGCTGCAATGGCTCAAGCCGCAGTGAATGCGGGCGCAGTCGCAGTGCGTATTGAAGGAATTGATAATTTAAGAGCAACACGTCCTCTTATTGATGTGCCGATTATTGGCATCGTAAAGCGCGACTTACCTGATAGCCCTGTGAGGATCACGCCATGGCTTAGTGATATTGATGACTTAGCTAATGCGGGCGCCGATATTATTGCATTTGATGGCACTGATCGTGTTCGTCCTGTACCTGTACAAACATTATTAGCTCATATTCATCATTTGGGAAAATTAGCGATGGCAGATTGCGCCACCTTTAATGAAGGTATGTATTGCCAAGAGTTAGGTACAGAGTTTATTGGTTCAACGATGTCAGGTTATACCGGTGGTGAGATACCAAAATTGCCTGATTTACAGCTAGTCACCGCATTGGCTGAAAAAGGATGTCGAGTGATTGCCGAAGGGCGTTATAACACACCAATGATAGCCGCAAGAGGAATGCAAGCCGGTGCTTGGGCTGTCACAGTCGGTTCTGCATTAACGCGTCTTGAGCATGTCTGTGATTGGTTTATTCAGGCATTAAAGTGGCAACAGGAGTTAGATAAATGAATACATTAGCAATTGATATTGGAGGGACAAAAATCTCGGCAGCTCTAATTAGTCGAGATAATCAATTAACACAACATACTCAGATCACTACGCCAGCAAGTGCATCACCTACGCAACTTTATGAAGCTTTAGTTGCTATTACTACACCGCTAAAAGGTTATGCAGATAGTGTTGCTGTTGCATCAACAGGGATTATTTGTAATGGCATTTTGACTGCATTGAACCCAGATAACTTGGGTGGATTAAAAGATTTTCCTTTAAAAGAGACGCTTGTAGCGCTGACGGGATTACCGTGTTGGTTACTCAATGATGCTCAAGCTGCTACATGGGCTGAATATGATTATCGTCGAGAAACTATCTCTGATATGGCATTTATTACTGTATCAACAGGGGTTGGTGGTGGCGTAATTCAACAAGGACAACTCTTTACAGGAAAGCGAGGTATTGCTGGTCATTTAGGTCACACGCTTGCTGATCCACATGGACCTGTTTGTGGTTGTGGGCGTTATGGCTGTGTTGAAGCAATGGCTTCAGGTCGAGCCATTGCTACGCAAGCGACAGAAGAACTTGCAGGGAAAGATGCAAAAGCGATTTTCGCTGCCTTTCATCAGGGAAATTCACAAGCAAAATCAATTATTGAACGTTCAGCAAACACCATTGCAAATTTGGTAACAGATATTAAAGCAACGACGGATGCCGATTGTGTCGTTCTTGGGGGAAGTGTCGGGTTGGCAAAGGGATATATCGAACTCGTTCAAGCTGCCCAGACAAAACAACCACTTGCATTACAAGTGCCGATATTATCGGCTCACTATCATCATGATGCTGGGCTCTGGGGCGCTGTCCTTTGGGCTAGAGAGCAATAAAAAAACTGTCGTAAAACTTACCTTTTTACCCTACATATGGCAGGACTAAAAAATGCAATTACATGATTTTGGTTTCATTAACTATGCTGTGCTGTTTGGTTATTTAGCAGCAATGTTACTCGTGGGTGTTTATTTCTCTAAACGCCAAAAAACAGCGGATGATTATTTCCGTGGAGGTGGTCGAGTTCCTGGTTGGGCTGCGGGGGTTTCTGTTTTTGCAACCACCTTAAGTTCCATTACTTTTATGTCGATTCCGGCAAAAGCCTATACTTCTGACTGGACTTTTATTATCGGGCAATATTTGGCTATTGCTATTTTGCCATTAGTTTTTTATTTTTATATTCCTTTCTTTAGAAAGTTAAAGATAACCTCGGCTTATGAATATTTAGAAGCACGTTTTGATGTACGCAGTCGTTTATTTGCCAGCCTTTCATTTATGTTATTCCACATCGGTCGCGTGGCCATTATTACTTATTTAACTGTACTCGCTTTGCGTCCATTTATGGGCATCGACCCCGTTGTCTTAATCGTACTGATTAGTTTGCTCTGTATTATTTATACTTGGATGGGTGGCATTGAAGGGGTTATTTGGACTGACGTTATTCAAGGGTTATTACTTTCAGGTGGTGCAGTTCTTATTTTTATTATGATCTGCTTTAAAGTTGACGGTGGAATTAGCGAAATTTTCACTGCAACATCCCAAGCCGATAAATTCTTTCCTACGACGCAATTCCGTTGGAGTTGGACAGATAGCACTATTCCTGTTTTGATGATCGGATTTTTATTCGCTAATATTCAGCAATTTACAGCAAGTCAGGATGTTGTACAGCGTTATATTGTGACGGATTCTATTGAAGAAACGAAGCGTACTCTGATCACGAATGCCAAGTTGGTTGCGATTATTCCTATCTTCTTCTTTGCAATTGGATCTGCCTTGTTTGTGTATTACAAACAAAACCCTAATTTATTACCTGAAGGCTTTAATACTGGCGGTATTCTACCTCTGTTTATTGTGACGGAAATGCCGGTCGGGATTGCTGGATTAATTATTGCTGCTATTTTTGCTGCTGCTCAGTCTAGTATTTCGAGTAGTTTAAACAGTATCTCTAGTTGTTTTAACTCTGATATTTATACACGTTTAAGCAAATCTGAACGCCGTGCCGAACAAAAAATGAAAGTCGCAAGGTTAGTCATTATTGTTGCTGGTGTCTTTAGTAGTTTAGCTGCAATTTGGTTAGTTTTATCCGATGAATCTGAAATTTGGGATGCCTTTAATAGTCTGATTGGTTTAATGGGTGGCCCAATGACAGGTTTGTTTATGCTGGGTATTTTTGTTAAACGCGCGAATGCAGGTAGTGCGGTTGTCGGGATCATCGTCAGTATTATTGCCGTATTAGCAGCGCGCTATGGCAGTGATCTTAATTTCTTCTTCTACGGCGTGATTGGCGCAATGTCTGTTGTTATTGCAGGAACAATTACAGCACCGCTTTTCGCATCAGCAAAACAGGTTTCATTAGATGACAATGAAACATCAGGAAACTAATAGGGAATAATTTATGTTATTTGGGCATATATCAGATTTGGCTATGATGCCAGAAATGAATCCCGCGTTGCGTGACGCGATGGAAAAAGCATTAGCACTTGATCCCGCTTCACTTGCTCCGGGAAGCTATAAAATTGATGGTGAAACTCTGTTTATGAATGTGATGACGTTTGACACTCAGCCTCGTGAGCAAAAGCGAGCTGAATTGCATCAACGTTATATTGATATTCAAATATTGCTGAGTGGTGAAGAAATTATTGATTTTGGTATACAGGGCTCAGCACAAGATGTGACGCCTTATAATGAAACCGATGATTATCAGCTAACAGATACGATAATAGGCCAACAAACTTTAGCACTGACACCCAATATGTTTGCTGTTTTTATGCCTAATGAACCTCATAAACCGGGCATTTCGGCTGAAAAAGGTGCAAATACACTGAAGAAAGTTGTTGTTAAGTTAGATGTTACAGAATTAGTTGACTAACAATTACTGTTTTATTAAGCGCTTTATTTCCGATGTATCAGTAAGTTGTATTCTGATGACATTGAGGAATAAAGCGTTTTTATTATTACATTATTGTATGAGCAAGGCTTTTTTTAACCTGTTGGAATTGGTACTCTTGTTGGCAGAATTTTTCCTCCGTGTATCTTCTGCAACCAAGGATAATCTCCATGACAGAACAGGCAACGACCCGATTAAAGCCGGGTAAAATACTTGATACGTTAGGTGCAATGAAAAATAGTCTAACGCGAGTATCACAGCGTATTGCAGACTATATCCTGTTCCATCCTACAGAGGTTACTCAACTTTCTATTGCCCAACTTTCACAAGCGACAAAAGCGGGTGAAGCGACGGTTGTGCGTTTTTGTCGTACATTGGGTTATAAAGGGTTTCAAGATTTTAAAATGGATTTGGCCATTGAAATGGCAACGTCAGACAGTGAAGAGTCACCGATCCTTGATGCAGAAGTAACTCATCAAGACGATATCCATACTATAGGTTTAAAACTTCAAGCAACGATTAATAATGTACTATCAGAAACATTGAATCTGCTCGATATGAAGCAAGTTCAAGGTGCTGTAAATGCTTTATTATCCGCAAACTATATTTTTATTTGTGGTGTTGGTTCTTCAGGAATTACAGCAGAAGATCTAAAAAATAAACTGATGCGAATTGGTCATCGTGTTGATGCGGTTACAAATAATCACTTTATGTATATGCAAGCCTCATTACTAAAACCCGGCGATGTTGCTATTGGCATTAGTCACTCGGGTAACTCTCCTGAAACCGTTCATGCCCTTAAATTGGCGAAAGAAGCAGGGGCGAGTACGATAGCATTGACTCATAATCTAGGCTCACAAATTATGGCGTATGCTGATCACCATTTAATTAATGGTAATCGACAAGGAAAACTGCAAGGTGACTCTATTGGTACAAAAACCGCACAGCTCTTTGTGTTAGATCTTCTTTATACGCTATTAGTGCAAGCTCAGCCTGATATGGTTAAAGAGCAAAAACTACGAACACTGAATGCGTTAAAACAGACTCATTCTGCGTAAACTTATCTCTACATTGTGTGATTTTTAGTGAAAATTGGCTAAAGATCACACTTTCATTTTTCTCTTCCTTTAATGCTCATTTCGTTATTGCGTTCTGAAGTATTGCTCCCTAATATAGAGTTAAGCTCCATAATATTAATAGAAAAGAAATTAACCTCCAAAGGAAGTTATCATGAACAAACTCTCTGGACTGATTGCCGCACCTCATACTCCTTTTGCAACAGATGGTAGCGTTAATTATCCTGTCATTGATGAGATAGCAAAACACCTAATTGCAAGTGGTGTGACAGGTGCTTATGTATTAGGCACAACAGGTGAAGGTATTCATTGCTCTGTCGAAGAACGCAAGAAAGTCGCTGAACGTTGGGTTAATGCAAGTCAGGGTAAACTTGATCTTATTGTCCACACGGGAGCATTAAGTATTGCGGATACACTCGAACTTTCTCGTCATGCTGAAACATTAGATATCAAAGCAACATCCGTTATTGGCCCTTGTTTTTTTAAACCAGGCAATGTTGATGATCTCGTTGAATATTGTCGTTTAGCGGCTGCAAGTGCGCCATCTAAAGGTTTTTACTATTATCACTCCACCATGTCAGGCTTAAGTATTGATATGGAGAAATTCTTACAAGTAGCGGGTAAAGCAATTCCAAATTTATCTGGTATGAAATTTAATTCTCCTGATATGTATGAATTCCAGCGTTGTTTACGCGTAGATGGCGGAAAATATGATGTGCCATTTGGTGTTGATGAATTTATTCCTGCGGGATTAGCCTGTGGTGCATTAAGTGCAGTTGGTAGCACATATAACTATGCTGCACCATTATACCTTGAAATTATTGAAAAATTTAAAGCAGGTGATCATGAAGGTGTTACCGCTTGCATGGATAAAGTGATTGCGATTATTCGTGTTTTAGTTGAGTACGGCGGTGTTGCTGCAGGAAAAGTGGCAATGCAACTGCATGGTATTGATGTTGGTGACCCTCGTCGCCCATTACGTCCAATGACGGCAGAGCAAAAAGCTGATGCTTTAGCGAAGTTTAAAGCAGCTAATTTTCTGTAATCGATTTAACTTTGATTGATAATTTTATAGATAGACCCATATTTCAACATCTCCCCCTTTGATGTGACAGTGGCTTTTAGAATAAAGCCACTTTTTTATTATGTCTAAAACTTGATTTTAAATGCCACTCAAACCAAAGTACTAACTATTGTCTTATTTTTAATTAAGGTGTCTTGATGGCATACGAATTTCTGACACAAGCAACACTCAAAAAATTGGCAACAGGTGAAACTTGGCAACGACAAATTAATGATGAAAGTATTATTGATGTCAGCTTAAATGCGGGGCAATTAATGATTTGTCAGCCTCAAATTGAGGAAAGCTTTACTCTCTTTAGTCAGAAACTAATGGTTTATTGTGAACAGCTTGCACTTAAATTTCCATTTATTGAATTTACTCAGCCGCAAGAATTTCATTCCACATTATTAACGATTTGTAATCAACAAAATGAGCAGTTTAAACTACAACGGCCTGTATTATTATCGTGGTGTCATGAGATTGCAAAAATCTTTAATCAAATAAAAAGTATTGGAATTTTATTTAATGACGTTGTCCTAACATCCAATGGTAGTTTGATATTAACGGGTATTTCAGAGGAATTAACACGCTTTAGGCAACAGATTTATCAGCAGATCCCAATTGAAAGTGAACTTCATAAAGATATTATTCATATTACGCTTGGGCGATTACGTGATAGTACGTCATCAGCAGATATGAAGAAGCTTTATGATGAGCTAGAGCAAAACCGATCATCATTAATACATTATGCGATTAACACCCCTATCGTTATCCGACATCCAAAATTTGTGGTGAGTAAAGGTTCACTCTCATCTGAAGTTCAAATGGGGTTAACGATGGAATTTAATCAGTTATGGCCATTGGGGTGTTATTAATCATTTAATGTAAAGATCCAGACGGATATTAAGATGCTTTAATGCATTAAATAATCAATTCATCTTTTTACGACTAAAGTGATATTCTTAACTAGTATATAATCCAGCAATTCTTTTTATCCTGATTATGTACTTGAATGATGAATGTAAAATATCGTGCTGATGTAGATGGTTTAAGGGCAGTCGCTGTTATTCTGGTTATTCTTTTCCATTTGGATAATCGTTTAATTCCTTCAGGGTTTATTGGCGTCGATATTTTCTTTGTAATTTCTGGTTTTTTGATCTCATTGATAATTAAAACGTCATTATCACAAGGCAATTTTTCATTTCGTGATTTTTATAATCGTCGATTATGGCGATTACAGCCACTTTATCTTGTTATATTAATTTCAGTACTCGTGATATCAGGGGGTTTTTATCTCCCTAGCGATTATTTAGATGTTACAAATAGCGAGAAGTATGCCTCAGCTTTTCTTTCTAATAAATATTTTGCAAGAGCGACAACCAGCTATGCCGCGCAAGATGCGCTCTTCTTACCGTTATTGCATACTTGGTCTTTAGCGATAGAGTGGCAATGGTATCTTTTTTTACCTTTTGCACTTTATTTTCTGCATAAAATCAATGTAAAAGAAAGTATTAATCATTTTTATTTTGTAGTATTAGTCACTATTATTTCGTTTGTCTTGGTATTTTATTATCAAAAAGATCAACCCAAAAATTATTACTATTTTAGTACGCGGATCTTTGAGTTTATGCTGGGAGCTTGTGTTGCCTACTTCCCAACAAAGATAAAACCTACTCGAAGAATAAATGATGTTATTAGCTTAATTGCGTTTGGTGTTATTTTTTGGATTGCATTTCAAAATGATATTATCGCCGGTTATCCAAACCTTAATACGTTGTATGTTTGTCTTGGTGCTACATTAATCATTTATACTGGACAGCATGGAAGTATTATTAAAAAAATACTTTCATTAAAGCCGATTGTGATTGTTGGGTTATTATCTTACTCATTGTATTTATGGCATTGGCCACTGTTTTCTATCGCTCGTTATATTGGTGTATTTAATACAGAACTACAAAAAGGATTGCTGTTAGCATTAACTTTATTGCTCTCAATGACTTCTTATTTTCTTATTGAAAAACCATTTAGAAGAAAGCGTTTAGCTTTTAAATATTCCATCACACTTTTGTTGATTGTTCCTATTTTATTGGCTCTAGGGTTAAATGCGTTGAATGAAAAATATCAAGGTGTTGGCGCTAGACTTGGACAAAATTATGTTAATTTAGAAGCTAAACTGAATCAGTTTGATTACCCAAATAGAACTAAATGTATGAATTTTGAGGCCTCTGATCCCGATAAAATGTGCCATATTGGTGAAGTGGGAGGCCAGAAAAAAGCCTTTTTATTCGGTGATTCTCATGCAAATCACTACTGGGGCTTTATGGATATTTTAGGTAAAGATGCCAAGATAGATGTCTATGCGCAAGCAACTTCATCGTGTATTACACTTCCTAATATTTATCTTTATGACTGGTCTAATCATAAAAATACCGTTTATCAACGTTGTTATGATCAAACAGCGAAATATTATCAACTTATTAAGAATAACCACTTTGATTATGTAATATTTGGGCAGGTTTGGAATAATTACGCGTCAAATCATGTCATTAATAAGATAGGAGATGTAAGAACTGTTGATGAGTCTCGTAAACGCGTTGAGAAAGCGATGCGTGAAGCACTTGATATTATTATTGCTACGGGAGCTAAACCTGTTTTTATTAAAGCAGTCAATTCTATGCCAAGTGGTTTTATGACCTGCTTTTATGAAAATGCAAAATTAAGAAAAGACTTTGCAGATAATAACTGTAACCCCAAAAACTATAAAGGTGGGGGAAATACATGGATGGATCAGTTATTTGCTAAATTAAAAAAAGACTATCCAACCTTAATTATCATTGATCCCAAAGATGTACAATGCGACAAAAATGTCTGTCTAACCGACATAGAAGGTGTGCCAGTTTATCGTGATGTAGGACATATTACAGACTATGCTTCAACAATATTTGGCATTATGTATCTAGAACGTTTTGGTAACCCGTTAAAATATCAAGAGTAATAACTCGATTTCTGTTAAGACAAAGCCCGATAAAATCATTTATTTATCGGGCTTTGTCTTATGATCATGATAATAGGTTTAGAAAATTGAGATTAGGGATTTAAATTTTAAAACTATTACATTTTATCCTAGCGCCACTTTTATTTGTTGTGCAATTCGTTCAATAACAGGTACCACAACACTATTCCCAGCTTGTTTATATAGATTAGCATTGCTCATATCTTTGGGTAATTTATAGTCAGCAGGGTAACCCTGAAAATTAAAGCACTCCCTTGGTGTCAGTTTTCTGATGGTGTTCAAATCACAATATGTATAAATTTTTTATAGTCCGTGATTAACTCATTTGGATGGGTGATGAATTTTGGCTAATATAATTAGCTATTATACATAGATCATCTAATAAGGTTTTATGATGGGACGTAAAGATGAAGTATTTGACTACCAAAATTTGGTTGTTGGAAATGAATATAGAAAAAATGACGCTTTAGTAACAGCCAATGTAGAGCCTCAAAAGAATAATAAAGAGATAACAGGAATTACAAGCTTTAAAAATTGTATTGTTTTATTTGTTACTTTAGATAAAAGAAGTAAAGAACGTAGTCATAAATATAATGATATTTTTATTGATAATGGAAAGAAGCTTCATTGGGAATCACAAAATACAAACACCATAACAACACCTCATATGAAAAGAATTTTCTCTGGTGAAAATGTTATTTTATTTGTTCGGATACATGAAAAAATAAAAAGTAGTAGTCAGCCTTTTATTTATATTGGTCGTCTATCTTATATAGAACATTATGGGAACAAACCAGTTCAGGTTTTGTATAATGTGCTCGATTATAAGGAAAAACCAAATAAGGCGTTAAGTGCTATTTATGCTTGGGAAAAGATAGACACTTTAGATATTGATACTGAATTACCTCTAATATTGAAAAAGGAAAAATCAAGCTATCAGGGGCGAGTTACTGACATTAAAAAGAAAAAGACAATTGAGCTTTATGCAATGAACAAAGCAAAAGAAGATTATCAACAGCAGGGATTTGAAGTATTAGATACATCTTCTAATAGCCCTTATGATTTAGAATGCCATAAAAATGGTATCTTTAGGCGTGTTGAAGTTAAAGGTACAACGACAGAAGGTAACGCAGTTTATGTTACTAGGAATGAAGTGGCATCAGCACATTCAGATGAGTGTGAAACAGATTTATATATTGTAAATAATATAGATATTTTTCTACAAGAAGATGGTAATTACTATGCTGATGGTGGTTTAGTTAATATCATTGAAAACTGGAAACCAGAAGAAAAATGTTTAGAAGCTACCGTCTATCGTTATCATCTTAATAGAAAATAATCCCATCATTTATGAGTTTCTGACACAATAAATAGTAAGGAAATTAGCTATAGATTAAATGTGAATATAACAAAGTAATGGTAAAAATCTTATCAAGATTATACTAATTGATTGATAATTTATGTGTTTTTTGTTTGGTGGTGTTCGGAGTGGCGTCCGACTAATAAAAATTGCGCTATTATCTAAGATAAAGCGCAATTTTTGTTTTCGAAGAAACTAGTGATCTAGCGAAACAGAATGAACATGTTCAAGCTGTTTTAATGAACAATAAAATTCAGGTAAAGTAATTTTTTGCCTCACTAATAATTTCAAATTCACTTCAACGCGCTCTTTTTTAATATCACGGATCGTCAAATTTTCAATCACGTCTTTATGGTTTTTCAAATACTCAATTAAAACGGGAACGCCACTTTCATGAGTAAATAACATACGGACTTTAATTTTACCTAGGCGTTGATTTTTCATCTGAAATAGCACCACTTGTGGACTGAGTTTAATTGCCATAAAAAAGAGAAACGTCACAATCATGGCATGCCAATAAAAACCTGAGCCACAAGCAATACCAACACCCGCAGAAGCCCATACTATTGCCGCCGTCGTTAAGCCTGAAATGGCATCATCTCGTCGATGCAATATAACGCCAGCACCGAGAAAGCCGACACCACTGATAATTTGTGCCGCTAATCTCATTGGATCACTACGAATGTTGTCGGAGATATTGGCGTAATGTTCTGCGGATTGAATAGAAACAATCGTTAATAAACAACTGGCAACGGCAATAATGACACAGGTTTTAAAACCGACAGGTTTTCCCTTTGATTCACGCTCTAAGCCAATAAGGCCACCCAAAATAAAGGCAGCCAGTAGTTTAGCAATACTTGATAGTGATAAAGGGCCAATGCTGTCAACAAACTGAATTAATGCGTCCATGGTTTGCTCCTAACGTTGGCTTATTCCTTTACTTTAAGACTATGGTGTTGCAATGCCTTCCTGGGCTTTTTTATTTTCATTATCTTTCTTTTTCGTTACATCATCTTTAAAGAAGAAGATAAAGAATATGGTTACAACGGCAGCGACGATTGCTGGATATATCCAGAATGTTGACCATTGTGGTAATGACGCATCGCCTGTTTCTGTTACGGTTGAATTAAAGATTTGACCGCAAATAGTGGAAGCAAATAATAAGCCGAAACCATTAGAGACAATAAAGCGTAGGCCTTGTGCTTGAGCACGAATTTCGGGTTTGGCTTTGCGGTCAACATAGATATCACCAGCAGTAAAGAAAAAGTCCCAACATAATCCCTGTAGCATTAATCCGATAACGATAAAATAGAATTCGGTATTTACCGCCGCATAAGAGAAGAATATGGAGCGGATGATCCAGCTAACAGCACCTAAAAGTAATGTAATTTTGAAGCCAAATTTCATTAAGAAGAATGACAATACAAACATAAACAGGACTTCACAGGCTATACCTATTTGCATGATAGAGGCCGCATTATTAAAACCTAATGCTTTAATAAAGACCGGAATATAAGCGGAATACGCTGTTTTTGGGATCATTAAAATAAAGATACTAAACATTAAGATAGCGAAATAGCGGTCTTTAAATAATGAAAGCGCATCTAAACATAAAATATCACGAGCAGAGAATGGTTTGCCTTTTGCTTTAGGAGGAGTGTTCGGTAAGGTAAAGCAGTAGAAACCAAGTAAAACACCCACTGCAGAAGCGATATACCAAGTCATCGTACTCCCAGAGAAGCCCATTTCACCTAATATAAATCCGATAGCCATAAAACCAAACGTACCGAATACACGAATAATAGGGAAATATTTCACGCCATTAATATGGGAGAAACTAATGCTATTTGAAAGCGCAGTTGTAGGGTAAAACAGTAATCCAATAATGAAAATTAAGAATAGTGTCATGCCACTGTTTTGTGCTTCAATAAATTGAGGAACACAAATAATGACTGCCGCATTAATTAAATGAAGGATGCCCATGACTTTTTGTGAAGCAAAGAAACGGTCAGCCACCATACCTATAAATAATGGGGAGATAATGGTTGCGACGCCTAATAAAGCGTAGGCATTACCAATAATGCTTGCCATACCATAGCTACTTAATACCAGCCCCATGGTCATATTCCACGCACCTTGCATGAAATATTGCACAAACATCATAATCAGTAAGCGAGAGGTTATTTTCATCTCCATCATCGTTCTCCTCTTAATTTGTTTCTAACGTTAATCCGTCGTAGGCAACACGGATATTATGAGGAGCACAAACAGCTTCTAATTCGTGATGAAGCAATTTGCCACTGTGTGAAATATGTGAAACAGCAATTTGTGTATCTTGATGCAAACAACCTTGTTGTTGCAGTTTTTCTTGCGCGGCAAATACGGTTTCTAGGCTCATATGATTATCGGTACGATCTTTACCATTGAGTCCATAAGTACATTCAAAAACAACGATATCAAGAGGTTTATTTTCTAACCATTTCCATGTTAATTCAGGGAACCAACCAGAATCATGACCATAAAAAATCACTTTGCCATCTTTCTCAATATGATAAACATAACAAAGTTCCCATTTCGCATGATTAGCGAGTAATGGTGTAATTTTATAGCCATTTCTTTCGACAGTAACAAAAGGAATTAAGCAGTGAAAAGCAAAACGTTCTTTACTGTAGCCAGGTAGTACTTCAATGCAGCCATTAATTGCGCGATCGTTGCCGAAAATATGAAGAGGATGGTTAATTTCAAAACCATAACCTTCCATTCGGCTAAACAGATCGCCAACATTGAAATGATCAGGATGAGTGTGAGTGAATAGAAGGCTTTCAAAATTGGTAGCATCCATTCCATCACGCATTAATTGGTAACTAAATGTAGGTGATACGTCGATTAACATAATGTCATCGACAATGGCAGAAGAGTGAGTTCTGATATCTTTCCCACCAAGTTCTCTTGCTTTCAGGCAGTGTTCACAACGGCAGAAGGGATTGGGTATGCCTTCTGAGGCCGCCGTCCCTAAAAAATGAAGTTTCATAAAAATTCCCTTATCCTATTGTTTTATTAGGATTTTATTAATTATCTGGTGTTGGCTATCTGTAAGTTATAGATTTATTTGAACGTTCCAATAATAAAATGATGAAGATTATTTGCCAATAAATGAAGATCAGATCAGTGATCTTATTCAAATTAAATTTTTTATCTTATTGATTAATATATATATTAAAGAAAATTGATATTGATAATCATTTATTTTAGATAAGTTCTAGCAGATTGTTTTATAAGCTATTTAATGATGGAACGTTCAAATTAATTAGCAGTAGTCGTGATAAATAATTCAGGTATGCTAGTGAAAGCGGAAATTGAGATGGAAAAAGGTCAATGGCAACGATTAAAGATATTGCAAAATTAGCAGGCGTTTCTCATGGGACAGTTTCTAACGTATTGAATAAACGTGGAAATGTAAGCGTTGAGAAAATTGAAGCTGTATATCAAGCCGCCAAACAAATGGGTTATCAATTAAATACCCAGGCTCAACTGTTAAGAGCCAATAAAAGTCATAAAATAGCCATACTTTTACCGCAATTAGTTTCTGAAAAATATGCCGTTTTCTTTAATGCTTTAAGGCAGTCTATTGCTCAATTTTCTGAAGTGACTTATGATCTTTTTTTAACGGATGATCTTGAAACCACTGAGCTAGAGGCATTACAGAAAATTGCAGCGGGGGGTTATAAACAAGTGATCACCGTAAGTTGCCTCAATGATGCAAATATCTATTTTGACACGTTAAAATTATCCCCTTCACACGTTGCCTTTGTTTATCGTCAGCCACTTAATACCCAACGATTCTTCACACTCGATTTTGCTCAAGCCGCTGATGCTATTTGCCTGCAAGTCATGCATACAACTGGTCAATTAGTAGGTATTTTTATAGGGAGTAGTGATTATGTGAATAATCAGATTTTTGCTAATGAATTGCAAAGTCGACTTTTAGAGTATGCACCTAATAAAAAAAGTGTGGTGCTTTGTGCATCAGATGAAGAGAGCTATAAAATTGCGTTTGATTTCTTTTCTATGGAGCAAATTCCAGACATTTTTATTGCTCAAGATAGCGAAAAGGCGCGTTATTTAACACAAGCCAGTTATTTCGGTAGCCATGATGATTGCCCACCTATTTTTGCATTAAGCGACAATATCCCTCCTGTATTAAAAGGGTTATATTACTTTCCCATGAACTACGCTCAACTTGGGTTGGAAGTGATTGATGCACTAATGCAAGAAGAGGAAACGGAGATAATCGAGAGTAAAGTCACTTATGTGCGTAATCAAAGTGATCATCTTTATACGGCGACACCTGCCATTATTGCTTCTGATAAACACGATTTAAGTCTTAATTTACTGATTTTACCTAGCCCTTCTACTAGTGCATTAAAAAAATTACTACCTCATTTTTATCGCCAAACAGGGATTAAAGTTAATTTAGCGATACATCCATACGATGAAGTTTATCAAATATTAAGTCAGTTACATTTACATCCATATTATGATTTATTGCGTATTGATATGGCTTGTTTTCCTTGGTTTGCGGAAAGAATATTACAGCCATTAGATAAAATTGGTAACGGATTAACAGACTTATTAAATAATTTTTCACTGCCTACTCAGCAGAAATTTAGTTTAGTGAATAATGTTGCTTATGCCATGCCTTTTGATGCCAGTGCGCAACTCCTATTTTATCGAAAAGACTTGTTTGAAGATCCTATTCTAAAAAGAATGTATTACGAAAAAACAGGTAATGAGTTAACCGTACCGACAACATTTGAAGAGTACGACAATGTGACTCAGTTTTTTACACAATTACATGAAGAAGGACAAATAAGTCGTCCAATGGGCGCTTCAACAACATTGGGCAGTGCAGGATTAATTGCAACAGAATATCTTTTACGTTATTACGCCAAAGAGGGGCGCTTAATAGGAAGTGATAATATTCCTCAATTAGCAATGCCTTTAGCGGGTGAAGTATTAAAAGAATACCTACAACAATTGTCGATTACTGAAAATATTTATAATAAATGGTGGAGTGAGTCGGTTAGACAATTTGAGCAAGGGCATCTTGCTATGCTTGTCTCTTATATGAATTTATTTAACGATGTGGCTCATAGTAATATTTTACCTAAAACTGGATTTGCGCCCGTACCAGGTGGTATTCCACAATTAGGGGGCGGTGTATTAGCCGTTTCTCGTTATAGTCAAAAGTCACAATATGCTGAGCAATTTTATCGTTGGCTTTATTCTCCAATGGTTATGGATCATCTCATTTTATTAGGTGGAAATAGTAATCATCAAAATTTCAGTCATAACCAAGAGATTAGCCATCGTTATCCATGGATGACATTGGCTTATCAAGAAATTAATAAGGGAATACGAGAGTCATCGATACCGAATGGTAAGTTATTTAATTTACGCCAAGCAGAAATTATTATCGGGCAAGGGATCACTAACGTTGTAAATAATATTATGACGATAGACGAGACCATTGAATATATTAATCAGCGTTTGTTGATTGATACGCAAGGAGAGCGGTAGATTTTACTGATGGTCATAAAAATAGCAGGGGATGATGAAATCCCCTGTATTAACTTATTATTCACCCGCTAATGCTCTTGGGAATAATAAATTATTTTCTAAACTAATATGATTCATTAAGTCGTCAATAAATTCATTTATACCATTATAAAGCACTCGCCATGTAGTACAGGCTTCCGGCGGAGGAGTAACATCTTTGGTAATAAATTTAATCACTTCAACAATTTCACCTGCATCATCATGTTCGTGTTCCATAACACTAATGGGGGCTCCGGCTTGGTTTCCTAAGCCATTTTTTATCATAGGAAAGAGAATGCGCTCTTCTTTCATCATATGGCTTGTCAATTCATCTAATAATAGCGTCAATTGGCGTGCTAATCCTTTAGGGACAGTCGGTTTTGCTTCATGAACTCGTTCTACTTTTTCTGCTTGTAGAATAAGTTCCGGTAATTGTGCTCTATGTTTGTCATGATAACGAACAATAATAAAATCAATAATTTCACTCAATGATGCTTGTCGCCAATCTTTTTCTAATGGTTGTTCTGAAAGGGCAATTAATTTATTTTCAATTTCATTAATATTAAGCCCTGCTTTTTCTGCAGATTTGCTTAATGTTCTTTTTCCACCACAACAAAAGTCGAGGTTATATTGACGGAATATGGCACTGGCGCCAGAAATAGATAGAGCCAGTTGGCCCAATGGTTGATCACGTAAATTCATATCAGCATCTCGTATGTTATTTAAATTAAGCGGACAGTGCTCTTAATAATGCAAAAGCTTCTTTTACTTGTTCTTCTGTAACGACAAAGGCGCGTAATACATTGTTATCATCAAAGCCTTTGGCGATAACACCTGATTGTGTTGTATTAATATTCCACGTTAAGTCATTACGCGCAGTCTCACCGGCAAGATGTAGAGGCATTAACGGTGTTTTCACCCGAATAATCATTGGCGGTAAATTCAGTGGAGTATTATTTTCACCTACGAGTGATTTGGCTAAATGCATCGCACTTAATTGGATGGGTTGTAAAAACGGTAGTAAATTACCGTTGATTTGTGCGCAATCACCTAAGGCATAAATATTGCTATTACTGCTTTGCAGATATTCATTCACAACAATCCCACGATCAGTATGCAAACCCGCAAGATGAGCGAGCTCTATATTCGGCGTGAG
This sequence comes from Proteus sp. G2300, assembly GCF_009915965.1. NCBI lineage: Bacteria > Pseudomonadati > Pseudomonadota > Gammaproteobacteria > Enterobacterales > Morganellaceae > Proteus > Proteus sp. G2300. Next base: position 187,714 of record NZ_JAABNK010000007.1, on the reverse strand, counting down.
TCCTGTTGCGGCAATAACACAATCAACAGTTAATTGATGATGTTGATTAAATGTCGCTAAAATACCGTTATCAGTTTGTGTTAATGACTGTAATGGTGATTTCAGCATTAATCGCACACCAATTTTAGTGAGGCTAGATTGCAAACGACCACTAAGATCAGACGGGATCAAGGACGATAATAATTGCCCTGAAATATCTGCAAGGATCACCTCTTTACCTGCTCGACTAAAATCCATGGCTAATTCAGTGCCAATTAAACCCGCACCTAAAATTAATACACGTTTAGCTTGGCGAATTTGTGTTTCATAAGTTTGGTATTCTTGCTGACTATTAAGCGTAAACATTAACTCATGGCCTGAAATAGCAGGACAATAAGTTTTGGCTCCAGTGGCTAATACTAATTTATCGTAATACCATTGTTCACCTTGGGCACTCTGAATACGTTTTTCATCTGTATTAATATCAACGATTTGCGTATAAGGATAGATCGCAAGTTGATACTGTTGTGCAAACTCTTGGGCTGTTTGTTTGGTTAAATCATTTGCACACTGAGCTTGGCTAATAACATGGCTTAAATCCGGTTTGTTATATTCATCAATACTGTCTGATGCAATTAAAGTAATGGGAATATCTGCATTAAATTTGCGAATATTTTTAACTAATTGGCGTGCGGCAAACCCCGCACCAATAATAACAATCCCATTATTAAGAAGGCCTGTACTCATTTTGCCTCCTTCGCAAGTGTATCAAAGACATCTTTTCCTAATGAGCATTCAGGGCATAAGAAGCTATCAGGGACTTCACTCCACGGCGTATTAGGTTGAACGTTTTGCATTGGTTCACCTACTGCCGGATCATAAATCCATTGGCATACACTGCATTGCATACGTGGGCCTAAGTCGATTGCTTCAACATCTGCGATAGCTTCAGATTGTGATGAGGTGATACAATCAGGTTGAGTCGCAGGAAGTGGTGCCAAAGCCCATTGACGTGCAATTTCACGACCATATTCACGACAAATTTCTTGTGCTTGCATATCTGGACGCCATTTGGTTTTTAGTGCCAGTGCGGTTTCAAATCCAGCGTCCATTAAACGGGTTTGAATACGGTCAACCGCACCACCATTCCATCCATAACTCCCGAAAGCAGCGGCTTTTTTATTACGAAAACGTAAACCCGTCATCTCTTCAAGCATGGCGGCGATTTTTGGCATCATGACATTATTCATTGTTGATGAACCGACAAGCACACCTTTAGAACGAAACGCACTCGTGATAATGTCATTTTTATCACTTTTGGCGACGTTATAGCTTTTTACAAACACATTAGGGTCAATTTCATTGATACCTTGTGCAATGGCATCTGCCATCATACGGGTATTGTTAGACATGGTGTCATAGAAAATAGTGATACGATCTTCTTGATAATCTGCTGCCCATTTTAGATATAATTCAACAATTTGTGTTGGATTATCACGCCATACCACGCCGTGAGACGTGGCAATCATATCGACAGGTAAATTAAAGCCTAAAATTTCGTTAATTTTGGGTGTTACAAGCCGACTAAAAGGCGTCAGAATATTGGCGTAATAGCGTTGGCATTGCTCGAATAATTCTGTTTGGTCAACTTCATCGTTAAATAAACGTTCATCACAATAGTGCTGACCAAAAGCATCGTTACTAAATAAAATCGCATCACCAGTTAAATAGGTCATCATGCTGTCAGGCCAGTGTAGCATTGGTGTTTCAACAAAAATCAGTTGCTTGCCATTACCAATATCAAGGCTATCGCCTGTTTTAACAATATTAAAATTCCATTCAGGGTGATGATGATGCCCATTGATTGAATCAATGGCGTTTGCTGTGCAGTAAATTGGAGTATTAGGAATAAAAGACATCAGCTCAGTAAGTGCGCCAGCGTGATCTTCTTCTGCATGATTAATAATAATGTAATCAATCTCTTCCAGATTAATTTGAGCTCGTAAATTTTGTACAAATTCGCGACTAAATTTATGGTCAACTGTATCAATAAGGACATTCTTTTCTTCACATATTAGGTAGCTGTTATAGCTACTTCCTAATAATGTTTTATATTCAGTGCCATGAAAATCACGAACTTCCCAGTCACGTTGTCCAACCCAATTAACATTATTTTTAACATGAATAGCCATTTTGTATTGTTCCTTCTCATTAATCTTTTCATCGGGATATGTATAGATATAATCAAGAAGCGTGCCAGTTTTTATCTTATTGTTTTAAAAGATTTTTATTTTTATGGCTATTTGTGTATTGTCAATATGACTATCTTTATCATGTCAAAATGACCATAATAACAGTCATAATGACTATGAGGTGTTTTTATGGGCTTTTCCGTTGATGTGTTGGCTACAATTGCCATTGAATTACAAAAAGATGTGGGTCACCAAGATAGATTTCAGCGACTGGTGACCACACTTCGACAAGTGTTAAATTGTGATGCCGCAGCATTGCTTCGTTATGAACCTCATCAGTTTATCCCATTAGCCATAGATGGCCTTGTGCCTGATGTATTAGGGCGCCGTTTTTTACTTGAAGGGCATCCTCGTTTGGAAACTATCGCGCGAGCAGGGGATGTGGTGCGTTTTCCTGCGGACAGTGATTTACCCGATCCTTACGATGGCCTTATCCCAGATAGAGAGCATTTAAAAGTTCATGCTTGTGTGGGGTTACCATTATTTGCGGGGCAAGATTTAATTGGCACTTTAACGCTTGATGGTATGGATCCCCATCAGTTTGATACCTTTAGTGATGAAGAATTACGTTTAATTGCTGCATTAACCGCTGGTGCATTAAATAATGCGTTATTGATTGAGCAACTCGAAAATCAAAATATGTTATTTACACCAACTAATACGTTTAAGCCTACAGTAAAAACAGAAATTATTGGTTTATCGCCTTCGATGATGCAACTGAAAAAAGAGATAGAAATTGTTGCACCCGCAGATATGAATATTTTAGTGAGTGGCGAAACGGGAACGGGTAAAGAGCTGGTGGTCAAAGCCATTCATGAAATGTCTAATCGTGCAGATAATCCGTTAGTCTATTTAAATTGCGCGGCACTTCCTGAGAGTGTGGCAGAAAGTGAATTATTTGGTCATGTGAAGGGTGCCTTTACCGGCGCAATTAGCCATCGCAGTGGTAAATTTGAAATGGCTGATAACGGGACCTTGTTTCTTGATGAAATAGGGGAACTTTCATTATCACTTCAAGCCAAGTTACTGCGTGTTTTACAATATGGGGATATTCAACGGATTGGTGATGATCGTAATTTACGCGTTAATGTGCGTGTATTGGCAGCAACCAATCGTGATTTATGGGAAGAAGTGTTAGCAGGGAATTTCCGTGCTGACCTTTTCCATCGGTTAAGTATTTTTCCTCTGCATGTCCCGCCATTGCGAGAAAGGGGGGAAGATATTTTGTTATTAGTGGGTTATTTCTGCGAGCAATATCGTCAGCGTTTTAATCTGACTCAAGTGATTATTAGCCCTGAGTTACGCCTTTATTTGTTACACTATTCTTGGCCGGGTAATGTGCGTGAATTAGAGCATACTATTCACCGAGCAATTGTATTAGCGAGGGCTGGAAATAAAACTGATAGCCTTATTTTACAAGTTAACCATTTTGCTTTGGGAACTGAAAACTCGCTTCACCCTTCCCCTCAAACGTTACCTTCTGAAGACAAAAATTTAAAAGAAGCAACGGATGAGTTTCAGCGAGACTTAATTAAACAAGCATTGCTACGTAATAACCAAAATTGGGCGGCAACTGCGCGAGAATTATCACTTGATCCGGCTAACTTACGTCGTTTAACAAAGCGTTTAGGATTAAAGTCGTCATGATTTAAAAAGGAAAATACCCTAAACGAAAAAAGGTAATTTGGGTGCGTGATCCAAATTACCTTAAATAATTATGTTAGGATGATGAGCTGTTAATTAATTTCTATTTTCTGAATGCTTTCACCGTGATGGTTACCAGTTCTGTTAATGTGCTATAAAATTGGCTATACCCACTCATTTTTAATTTATTTAAATAGTGAGGTAGCCATGTGGTTAAATGAAGGGAAAGTAATTCATTAACTGCGTCTTCTCTTTTTTCCGATGCTAATACCGCCGCTTGAAATAACATTAAACCGATATGATCAACAGGCTCTGGAAAAGACGTGTTTATTTTTAAACGTTCCCGTTTTAAAAACTCACTGAGAGCAAGGGTAGAATCCCCTTGTAATAAGCCTTCAGGATCTAAATAAACCGACCCCCAAGGCGGTGCGGGTAAGGCATGAGGGCCAATAAAAAGATTTTGCCATTGGGTTTTTAGTTGCGCAGTATCGATAGAAACAGAATTAATTAGACGTTCACAAAGGTGATTTTCAATCTTACAAGGCCACTGTGCTACAAAATCCCCTGTTTTAAAAAAATTGAGTGCAATTTTATTGGTTTCATCATCTGGTGAGAATAAATAACAAATTCCCAATAAATTAAATGCAGTCGCGTAATAAGAAAGCCTGCTCATAATTTTTAATATTTCCTTAAAACAAACCCCAATAATGGGGTTTGTTTTTTTATTATTTAAACGATTTGCTCAATGATAATTAGTGAATTGAGTAGAAAACATAGCGCAACATAAAGTCAGCGATAATTGCGACAACACAGCCAAGTGCAAAAATAGACTCAGTTGATTTACCTTGATTTTTAGGAGCTAGAAATTTCACTAAACTATAGCCACAAGCTAATACTGCAATGGTGGCTAATATCCAACAGGTAGTACGTAACGAACCAATGGAGTAATACACTTGAATAGGCGATAACGGGAATGTCACCGATTTTTGGCTATAGAGTGTGCTAGTTAAATATTGCTCATAAAAAGGTTGATACAGTAATCGACCGATTAAGCTAAATGCCATTATTCCCCATAATTGCCATTTCCAGCGCATGGGTAAAGAGTCTTGTGGTATTTCAATACCTAACTTACTGCCTATACGTTGTAATACTTTGGTCAGCAAAAAGAAAAGAGCGACGCCAAGCGTTAACATTGCCCCGAAGAACATGACGTAAGTGTTAGGATCCATCCAGGTTAAAATAGAGGTATGGCGATAAATCGACGCCATGCAATAGATATCAAATAACCCAATCAGAATACTGATACTTAATAGAAGCATTGAGAGTTTGCGAGTGCGCCAGAGCCATAAAAAGGTTAATCCTAGGCAACCGACAAAAATGGCCGTGACGGCAACTTCACGACTTAACCAAGCAGAAAACACATTTCTAATCGCATTCGGTGCATTTAACGGTACGCCTAAGTGAGTAATTGAAGCGATAGAGCCTAAACCAGCTAACCCACAAATAACAAATAAGGCTAACAGCATAAAGCGATAGTCGCTTTCTGCATTGAGATAATGAGAAAGGCGACGCGCAAAAAGCCCTGTTGTTAGCGCAAGACCAATGGTCGCATTCATCATAAATGTGAAGATTAACAATGACCATTCATTCATTTTCTTTCTCCCTTATTATTAATTCCGTCATTATTGGCACCCTGATGTGGGTTAATAACAAGGTTTGGATGCGTTATTTCAGGGGAAGGTAAACCCGTGACATAATCTAAATCACCATAACGTTCACGTAGTTCATCAATAGGACCAAATTGGATTGCACCTAAAGGACAAGTTGCAACACAAACCGGTTGTTCACCTTTTTGCTGTAAATCAATACAAAAGTCGCATTTCGACATCTGTTTGGTTTCTGGATCCATTTGTGGCGCGCCATAAGGGCAAGACCACGCACAAGCACCGCAACCGACACATTTGTCTGTATCTACCATGACAATGCCATCACCTTCACGCTTATGCATTGCTGTTGTTGGGCAGTTTTTAACGCAAATAGGGTCGTCACAGTGGTTACAAGAGATAGACAGCGTGTAAGCAAAGACATTATTGACTAGCGCGCCTTTAGGATTGCGAGTATAACCGCCTCCAGTGATTTCATAGACCCGACGAAATTTACGTCCAACATCAAGATTGTTTTTATCTTTACACGCAACCTGACACGCCTTACAACCTGAACAGCGAGCGTTGTCGATATAAAACCCTAACTGTTTGTTGCTCACAGCGGGATAAACGATAAATTGACTCATGCTTTTGCTACCTCGACCAATAATGTTTGGTGAGCATTGCCGTGTGCCATTGCGGTGCTACGGGATGATGTTAATACGTTGGCACATCCACCTTGATCTATGCCTTTTGCATCAGGTTGCCACCAAGCTCCTGCTTGCAAGGCCACGACACCAGGCATAATTCGTTGTGTTAATTTGACGGGAACCATCGTTACCCCACGATCGTTATACACTTTGACTTTTTCGCCCTCTTTAATGTTTCTATCTTGGGCATCTAATGGGTTAATCCAGAGTTCTTGACGCTGTACTTCTTGTAACCAAGGGTTGGCAAATTGTGTTGAGTTTGCGCGATTACGCCCTTTCCATGTGATCAGTTGTAATGGGAATTTATCCGTTAGCGCATCTTCAGGCCCTTCAATGGCAGGCACATAATGAGAGAGTGCCGGAATATCGACATTATTCATGTCATATAAGCGCTTAGAGAAAATCTCAATTTTGCCCGATGGCGTTGGGAATGGATTATTCTTGATATCTTGGATATTTTTCTCAAATGCCACATTTTGGGTATGTGGACGATGTTTTAAGAGATGACGGCGTTTAACCAATAGTTCTTTAAAGGTTGGAATACCGTCTTCAGGACGCTTAACACTTGCGTCATTGACTAAATATTCAATCCAATCGCGATCAGTCTCTTTGCCTTCGCTAAATTGTTTACCCACACCTAATTTATCGGCAACTTCACGTAACCAATCGTAGTCAGTACGACGTTCAAATTCAGGCTCGATGACTTTTTCAGAAAGAATAATATAGTCGCCATAACTCCATGTACCACCGATATTCCAGCGTTCTAAGAAACTGGTTTCAGGTAGTAAAATATCGGCATATTTTGCACTAGGTGTCAGATACAGATCACTACAGACGATAAATTCTACTTTCGATTCATCTTCAAGTACTTTCGCAGCATGAAGAATATCGGTATTTTGGTTTGTCATGTAGTTACCCGCCATTGAGAAAATCATCTTGATTTCAGTATCAAGTTTCTCGGCGTTCAGTAACCCATTTTGTGGTGTGACTAAATTTTTGTCTTCACACGCTTGCACCCAGTTGGTGATATTAATTTTCGCTTTTACTGGGTTGGTTAATAGGCTTGGTCCTGCAATGGTTTTACGCAACTCAGAGTTTAAAGCCATACCATAGCCGGCAGCCCAACCACCACGAACACCCACATTACCGGTAATAGTTGCAAGTAATGTTGCACCGCGTGCCGTCCGTTCACCACAAATATGGCGCTGAGGCCCCCAACCTTGCATCAATGTAGCTGGTTTTGTGGATGCATATTCGCGAGCCAATTGTTTAATAGTATCTGCTGGTACTTTAGTGATGGTTTCAGCCCATTCAGGGGTTTTCTTAATGCCATCTTTTTTACCCATTAAATAGGCAACTAAAGATTCATTTTCATCCACACCTTCAGGCATTTGGTGCTCATCAAAGCCAACAGTATATTTATCAATAAAAGCTTGATCATGCAGATTTTCGCTTACGATGATATACATCATCGCATCCATCATGGCGTTATCTGTTGTGGGGAGTAACGGGATCCATTGATCAGCCAAAGAAGAGGCAGTATCAGAATAACGAGGATCAACGACAATAAATTTAGTGCCGTTTTTCTTCATTTTTTGGAAAAAATGGTTTGAATGACCAAAAATCGTTTCGTTAGGGTTATGGCCCCATAAAATCACAAGAGGGGTATTTTCTAACGTATCAAGTGTGCTACCACTGGCAGCTGTACCGTAAGTATAAGGAGTGACCGCAAGGGTATTTCCATTACTAACGGAGTGATAGTTTTCCAGAAAACCCCCAGTGATATTAAATAGGCGACGTAACATATTCGCACCAGAGAAAATACCACCAGTAACCCCCGTACTTAAGCTGATAAAGCGTGATGCGGGGCCATATTGCTGGTTCATACGCTGCATATTTTGCGCAATAAGAGTGGTCGCTTCTTCCCAAGTGATACGTTCAAATTTGCCTTCACCACGTTTGCCAACGCGTTTCATTGGGTATTTTAAACGGTCTGGATGATAGACAAATTTTCGATAACCGCGACCTCGAACGCAGGCACGCATAATAGGCATTTCTTCATCTAGATCAGCATCGGGACGTGTGCTAATACGGGTGACTTTGCCATCTTTTACATGGGCTCGAATATCACATTTACCGCCACAGTCAAAGCTACTGCAAGTTGAAACAACGCGTTCATCAGCTTCAGTTGTTATTGGTTTTACGGGTATAGCATTGTCTGTGGTCGTGGCAAAAGAGTGTGAAGCGAGGAACGGGAGGGTGACTAATGCTGAGCTCGCTTGAATAAAGTGACGGCGACTAACATCGTTAAGAATGCTCTTTGTATCACTATCGTGATCGGACTGATTGCTCATAATGAACTCTACCTTAAACATAATAGGCGGATGCCGATATACCCGATACTTGATATAAAGAATGTGCATGATTTTTCTAGGCTATGAATAAAGGGAATGTCTGGTATCCGCTGCATTATTATTGAATGCATAGATAATTGCAGCATGTTCGAAATAACATCTACGAGAGGGATAGTAGTTGATTAATCTTTTGCCAACATTCTAAAACCAGACAATGACATTTGAATTTCAGCCTATTTACGAAGGGTGTTAATAGTTCGTTTTTTGATTGTTAATAAGGTTTATTAAATAGATATCAAGAAGGTTGAAATTTCACATAAGATACTTTTGTTGTTTATTTAAATATATAACTATTTTAATTATATAGCTCATTATTTGCCAATGCGTGGAGTATGGGATAACTGCTATATTAAAAAGGACGAAGATAAAAAGAGAGTGATCCAAACAGTGAGAAATGTACCGTTAAAAAGCGTTGATTCACTTGATCGAGATGTTATTGCGCTGGGTACAGACTATTTACCCAATACGCTGTTAGAAACGCACCAACATCGCCGAGCCCAATTTTTATACCCGGCTACGGGATTAATTGAAGTGAGTACAGATGAGGGGGAATGGGTTATTCCACCATCTTGTGGTGTGTGGATCCCACCAGAAACTGGGCATGAAACTCGTATGTTAGAAGTGAGTACGCGAAGCTTATATATCGAGCCTTCTGCAGCCCCTCGTGATAGCAAACAATGTGAAGTTGTCAGTGTTTCCCCTCTTTTTCGTCAACTTTTACTTGAAGCTGTAGATGTGCCTGCAGAATATGATAAAAAAGGGCGAGATGGTCTTTTAATGCAGTTAATCTTATGTGAACTAGGGAAAGCAAAACCGTTACCGTTTTTTGCGCCTATTCCACAAGATAGTAAATTAGCTAAATTATGTCGTGATTTTATTCGTCATCCTAAAATTGATTCTTTACCGCAACAGTGGGCGGATAAATTACATAAAAGTGAACGTTCTTTTAGCCGTTTTTTCCGCCAACAAACAGGAATGTCATTTTCACAATGGCGACAACAAGTCTGTTTATTGAATTCATTAACACAAATCTTATCAGGACGCGGCATTACCGACATTGCCTTTGACTTAGGTTATAACAGTGCCGGCTCATTTTCGACAATGTTTAAAAAACAGATGGGGCAATCGCCTTCTCACTTTAGTATGGATGCGTTAGATATAGATCGGTTTTAGTCTTCGATGGTTAAGAAACGTGCCTTATAGGCACGTTTCTTTCTTTTGAAGATTAAGCTACCTTTTTTCTTATAGAATTGTGCAAGTAATAGGGTAAGAAAATCAAACTTACCGCAGTAATAATTGCGGTGGTAACTAACACCACGAAAAAGGCATTTTCAAAAGCGATATTTGCTTGGGAAATGACAAGAAATGCGGTGTCATTAGGTAATTTTTCCGCCACAATTAGCGCTTCATCTAAACTGTCATAGACAGCATTATTGATAGCTAATGCGTCAGGTAGTACGAGTTTTAAGGTATAGACCGTACTCATTAAACTGCCCATAAACGTCACACCAATCACACTCCCAAGTTCGTAAGCGACATCTTCGATAGAAGCCGCCATGCCAGCTTGTTTATCGGCAACACTTAACATAATAGATGTCGATGCTGTCGTAAAAATAATACCTAAGCCAAAGCCAATGAAAAATAAGCTACCGATTAACACGATTGGAGAGGTTGTTTGATAGATAGCGATTAACCATATATTTCCGATTAAAGTGAGCAAGAATCCGCAAATAATCAGGCGGATTTCACCTAATCGTGTTAAAAAATAGCCTGCTAGAGGAGAGGCTAATACAGAGCCAACTGGAATAGGTAAGATCACTAATGCTGCATTTAAGGGGGTAAAACCAGCAACCAGTTGTAAGCGTTGACTAAGCAACAATTCAATCCCCACAATAATCACCATTGAAAGAACAGCCATTAAAATACCGATACTAAAAAAACGGTTTTTAAATAACCTAAAATCAATCATTGGGTGAGCTTGTTTACGCTGGCGCAAAGTAAATAAGGTGAGAAAAATGACTGCAATGACGCCCGCAATAGCGACTTCATTCCACTGTGTATAAGGTTTGCCTAGCTCTTTTAAAGCATAAATGGCACTGATCAAACCGATTAAGATAAGCACTGAACTTAAATAATCGATTTTGTGGTTACCCTGTCCTGCGAACTTAGGAATAAGCCAAAGAGAGAATGGTAATACTAAAAGAACAATCGGGACATTAATTAAGAAGACTGAGCCCCACCAAAAATGTTCAAGTAACATCCCACCAATTAAAGGCCCCAAAGCCGCACCGCCTGAAGCAACTGCAGACCAAATGCCAATCGCAATAGCACGCTCTTGCGAGTCACTAAAGACTTGTCGCACTATCGATAGGGTGGCAGGCATACTCATTGCTGCTCCCACAGCCAAAAAGCCACGAGACGCAATTAAGGTTGTCGCAGTGGGAGAAAAAGCCGCACACAAAGAGGCGAACGCGAATAATGGTAACCCACAAATAAAGAGTGTTTTATGGCCTATTCTGTCTGTGAGCATTCCTGCTGCAGGTAATAATCCAGCAACAATTAATGGATAAGCATTCATTATCCAAAGCTTTTCTGAAGCACTTGCATTTAAATCATGGGTTAAACGAGGTAATGCGGTATAAAGCACCGTTACATCAACAACAATGAGAAACAGCATGCTAGATACCAAAAGTAATACTATCCAACGCTTATAATCTTTTATCATAGAGAATCTCGGTTATTTTTATGAGTATTATTTTTACTAGCGGGTATAATATAAATCCATACGAACGTATTGAAAAGAGGTTTTTTCATGGGACGCCAAAGAACGATTGATAGAGAAAAGCTACTCGAAGCCATTTTTGATATTGTCATGGAGCAAGGTGCTGCGGCTCTGACTATTGACACTGTGGCGAAAAAAATGGGAATTTCAAAAGGTGGTGTTCAATACTGTTTTAGTAGCAAAGAAGCGATGATTGACGCAATGTTTGAACACTGGGAAGGTAGTTACGAAGCTAAATTTAACGCGATCGTTGAAAACGATAATTCGCCTGAAAATCGGGTAACCGCACATATTCGTGCCATTCATACACATGATAAGGTCGCCTTTGCTAAAGGTGCCAGTTTGATGGCCGCTTTGCTACAAACGCCAGAATATTTACAAAGTACAAAAGAGTGGTATCAGCAACGATTAGCAGGTGTAGATACGAAAACAGAAGCAGGAAAACGTGCGCGATTGGCATTTTTAGCAGCAGAAGGCACTTTTTTGTTACGCTATTTTGGGTTGATGGATATTGATGATAATGAATGGCAATCTATCTTTGAAGATATTGATTCGGCGCTGATCTCAAAAGAAAAAAGACAATAAAAAAGCATGTTGTTAATAAGAAGAACAACATGCTTTTTATTGACGATAATCGGGATAAATAGAATTAGTAATACATAGCAATTAATTTATTATCGAGCTCTTTAATGTCAACGGGGGTGTCGAAAATATCTTCGATAATGTCCGCTTTCATTATCTCTTTTGGGGAGCCATGATAATACAATTGTCCATTACGCATGGCTAAAATATAGTCAGAATAAACAGAGGCAAAATTGATATCATGAATAACAATAATAATAGTTTTTCCTAATTCATCTGCGGCTTTTCGCAGAAGTTTCATCATGATCACCGCATGTTTCATATCAAGATTATTGAGTGGTTCATCAAGCATGACATATTCTGTGTCTTGGCATAGCACCATCGCCACATAGGTGCGTTGACGTTGCCCACCAGACAATTCATCGAGATAGCGATGACGAAATTCAGTTAAATTTAAAAAAGCTAATGACTCATCAATGACTTTTTTATCATCAAGCGTTAAACGGCCTTTGCTGTAAGGATAACGGCCGAATCCGACTAATTCTTCTACGGTTAAACGACTGACGAACTGGTTTTCTTGGCGCAGTATTGAAAGGTTTTTTGCAAGCACATCGCTATCTGTTGCTGCAACGTCCATACCGTTAACACTGACCATGCCACTTTCAGGAATTAATAAACGTCCAATAACAGAAAGCAGTGTGGATTTACCCGCACCATTAGGGCCAATGATCGAAGTAATACCGCCACGTTGAATTGTTGTTGTAATATTATCGAGAACGGTTATATCTTGATAATGCTTTGATATTTTGCTGATTTCAATCATATTAAAGTCTTCTTAACACCAAATAGATAAAGAACATTCCACCGACAAACTCAATTACAACAGAAAGTGTTCCTGTCATTTTTAAACCATATTCTAAAACCAGTTGCCCGCCGATTAAGGCGATAGTGCCCAGTAAAAAGGCAACAGGCATTAAGAAACGGTGTTGGCTACTGCCACTGATATGGTAAGCAAGGTTAGCCACAATTAAACCTAAAAAGGTTAATGGACCAACTAAGGCAGTTGAAACAGCCACTAAAACAGAAATCAGTAATAAAATATAAGTGGTTTGTTTGCGGTAATTTATACCAAGGTTAATGGCATTTGCTTGACCTAATGCCATGACATCAAAGCTGTAGCGCATACGCCAAAGTAAGATGCCAACAACCACAATAATCGCTAAAGCACAAAAGATAAGATCAGGGGTTGCACGGGTGAAAGTGGCAAACATGCGCCCTTGTAAAATGGAGAACTCATTGGGATCCATCAAACGTTGTAATAGAGTCGCTGAACTGCGAAATAACGTGCCTAAGATAATTCCAATCATCAGGACTAAATTAATGTTAAAACGCACAGAGCTGAATAACCAACGATAGAGTACAACCGAAAACAGTACCAGCAATGTTGATTCTAGGAAAAACTTTGATAGGTTCAACATCCACGATACAGGCATATCACCTTCAAAGAAGACAAACACGGTTTGTAGCAAAACAAACAGAGCCTCTAATCCCATCAGCGACGGTGTCAAGATACGGTTATTCGCGATAGTTTGGAACAATATGGTGGAAACACCGGCCGCGAACGCCACTACAATCATGGTGAGAACGATATAAGCACGATGAGTCAGAATATAAGAGATATTGCCATTTAGGTTTATTGTCATAAATAACACAATGGCTAATAACGAGGCACCAAGCAATAACCCAATACGTGCCATCGGAGATAGGCGCTTTTTCTTATCTTTAACAGCGCCAGTACATGTGCTAATTATAGATGAATTAACTTTTTGCATAACGTTGTTGCTTTAATAATAAGAAAAGGAAAATGACAGCCCCTACAGCCCCTAAAATAACGCTAGCTGGGATCTCAAATGGATAACGGATAAGGCGACCAATGATGTCACATAATAAAACGATAGCGCCGCCACTTAAGCAAACCCAAGGGATGGTTTTACGAATATTATCCCCCATCACTAAGCTCACCAGATTTGGCACAATCAAGCCGAGAAAAGGTAATGCACCTACAACAGAAACAACGACGCCACTAATTAGAGCGATAATCGATAATCCGATGATCATCACTTTACGGTAATTTAGGCCCACATTAATTGAAAACTCACGTCCCATACCAGCAACAGTAAAGCTATCAGCGACCCAACACGCCATTAATGCAAGTGCACCTACAAGCCATAACAACTCATAACGGCCTTGTAATACACTTGAAAAATCGCCACTTGTCCATGCATCTAAGGATTGCAATAAATCGAAATAAACGGCTAAGAAGATAGTCAATGCACCGATAACTGCGCTAAGCATAATTCCCACTAAAGGCACAATCAGTGTTGTTTTTAACGTGATCCTTTGCAGGAGTAACATAAATAACAACGTACCAAGAAGGGCGAAAACAGTAGCCACTACCATTTTGGTAAAGATGCCCGCCGCAGGAAAGAGCAACATGACGACTAACAACCCGAGGCTTGCAGATTGAGTTGTTCCTGCAAGAGAGGGCTCGACAAAGCGATTTTGAGTTAGCAGTTGCATAATTAAGCCTGCAACACTGATGGCACCACCGGCAAGTAATAATGACAGGGTTCTTGGCACACGGCTGATAAAGAAGATATCGCGCATATCAGGATCAGTAAAAAGCGAAGCAGGAGTGATATCTCCTGCGCCGATAAATAAACTGATCATTGAGAGGATAGCAACAAGTCCTATCCCCAATGATAAATGGAACGTTTTCATTCAGTTACTTTATTTTTTTTGATCCAAAGCCTGATTAATCGTATCCATTAAGCGAGAGTAGGTTTGGATCCCGCCAGAGATATAAATAGAGCTTGCATCAAGATAGATGATTTGGTCTTTATTCCAAGCATTCACTTTTCTTACCAATGCATTATCAAGGACTTGTTGAGCGGGTTGTGAATCTTCACGACCAATCGCTGCATCACGGTCAATAACAAACATCCAATCAGGGTTAAGTTTTAACAGTAATTCAGAGTTGACGATGTTGCCGTGTGAGCCTGGGCTATCAAATACATAAGCGGGCTCAAAACCTAATACATCGTAGATAAAGCCAAAGCGAGAACCAGGACCATACGCTGAGATTTTACCACCACTGACTAATACAACCATTGCTTTACCTGCATCGGGTGTTTTGGCTTTTACAGTATCAATTTTAGTATTGAAATCAGCCAGTAATTTTTTAGCTTGTTCTTCTTTGCCAAAAATCTGACCTAATGTTGTTGTGCGTTCAGCAAGGCTTTCGACAAAACGTTTCGGATCGATATCCATTGAAATCGCAGGCGCAATTTCACTTAATTTCGCATACGCATCACGAGCACGGCTACCACTTAAAATTAAATCAGGTGCGGTTGTGCTGAGTTTTTCATAGTTTGGCTCGAATAACGCACCTTCATTGATATAGTCGTTCGGATTGGTGTATTTTTCTAAAAATTTAGGTAAATGAACATTGGTTTGTGGAAGACCAACAATAGGAGCACCTAATGCATCAATAATATCGAGGGTTTCCATATTCATCACAACCACTTTTTGTGGGTGTGCTGGGATTTCAGTTGTCCCTTGAAAATGTTCAATCGTGAGAGTTTGCTTCTCTGCTGATTGTGCTGTTGATGTGTCTTGAGCATTATCGCAACCGGCGATAACAAGTGAAGAAAGCAGTAAAAACAGTGGGCTTAATGACTTTTTAAACATTTTCTTTCCCATATTGTTGCAACACGAAATAAGACGGATCTTTACAGCAGTGGCTTAAATGTCGATCCACAAAGAAGATGATAATACCACCAAAAGCATAAAGAGTAATGATACTAATTCACATTCTCATAATAATAAAGGATTAACTTGACTAAAATGGCGAAATTTTGCGAGAGATCATTAAAGGAAAATGAAGAACAAATTTTGTGACGTGAAAGAACGCTTAAGATTATTTGCTCAATTTGTGAAGAGTGTCAAAAGAGTAGGTCAAGGAGAGACAATTATTAACCTATAAGAAATATCGTTAACTAGTATCATTGCGTATACTTCATTCAAGCAGAAACAATCCATGTTTTAATCTTACTTCGGTTTCTGTACTGACACAGTAATGAATGCACAAGAGAAAGCCTGGTTATTCTCTAGGGTAAATCGTTGCCAACTCAAGAGGGTTTTATGCAAAAGAAATATATTTACTTATTTTGTTCTGCTGGCATGTCAACATCCCTTCTCGTGACCAAAATGCGAGCACAAGCAGAAAAATATGATGTGCCTGTGGTTATTGAAGCATTTCCTGAAACATTAGCGGCACAAAAAGGACAGGATGCTGATTTGATTTTGCTAGGTCCACAAATTGGTTGGATGTTACCTGATATCCAAAAATTATTGCCTCATAAACCGGTCGAAGTGATCGATTCTTTGCTATACGGAAAAGTAGATGGTTTAGGGGTGTTAAAAGCCGCTGTCGCCTCTATTAAAAAAGCATCTGCAACAACAAATTAGTTTTATTTTTTATTTTTTTATTATTTCTATTCCAGTCAAAGAGCGAATTTTTCAGCAAGCCGAGCAATTAGCGGCATTTTAAGGGTATTTTTCTATGAGTAAGGTCATTGGTTCACTTGAAAAGGTACTCCTTCCTTTTGCGGTTAAAATTGGAAAGCAACCTCACGTTAATGCTATCAAAAATGGTTTTATCCGTTTAATGCCATTAACCCTCGCAGGAGCAATGTTTGTACTTATCAATAACGTTTTTCTTAGTTTTGGTGATGGCTCCTTCTTTTATTCTCTAGGTATCCGCCTTGATGCATCAACAATAGAAACACTCAATGGTTTTAAAGCTATCGGGGGGAACGTCTATAACGGTACATTAGGTATCATGTCGTTGATGGCGCCATTTTTTATCGGAATGGCATTAGCAGAAGAGCGAAAAGTTGACCCGATTGCGGCTGGTTTACTCTCTATTGCTGCCTTTATGACGGTAACACCTTACAACGCAGCTGGTGCTTATGCCGTTGGTGCTAACTGGTTAGGTGGCGCAAATATTATTTCAGGTATCATTATTGGTCTTGTTGTGGCGGAAATGTTCACCTTTATTGTGCGCCGTAATTGGGTTATTCGTTTACCAGATAGTGTACCGGCTTCTGTTTCACGTTCTTTCTCGGCATTAATTCCAGGTTTTATTATTTTATCGATTATGGGGATTATTTCGTGGGGATTAGCGACGTATGAGACAAACTTCCACCAAATTATTTTAGATTCAATCTCAACACCATTAGCATCGATGGGTTCTGTTGTTGGTTGGGCTTATGTCATATTTACTTCTCTATTGTGGTTCTTTGGTATTCATGGATCACTAGCACTTGCTGCACTCGATAGTGGTATTATGACGCCATGGGCACTAGAAAACGTCTCTATTTATACTGAATATGGCTCAGTAGAAGCCGCATTGGCTGCTGGTAAGACGTTCCATCTCTGGGCGAAACCAATGTTAGATTCCTTCATCTTCTTAGGGGGAACCGGGGCAACTCTGGGGCTTATTATTGCTATCTTTATCGCATCTCGTCGCGCAGATCATCGCCAAGTAGCAAAACTGGCATTGCCAGCAGGTTTATTCCAAATTAATGAACCGATTATTTTTGGTTTGCCTGTCATTATGAATCCCGTGATGTTTATTCCGTTTATTCTTATTCAGCCAATTCTTGCTGCAATTACCGTAACGGCTTATTACTTAGGGATCATCCCTCCGGTCACAAACATTGCACCGTGGACGATGCCAACGGGATTAGGCGCATTTTTTAACACTAACGGCAGTATTGCAGCACTATTATTAGCTCTATTTAACTTAGGTGTAGCAACACTGATTTATCTTCCTTTTGTCATCATTTCAAATAAAGCTCAAACTGAAATTGAGAAAGAAGAAAGTGAAGAAGATATTGCCAATGCGTTGAAATTTTAAGTGATAGAAAACACAAGTGCAGAGTTTTCTCTGCACTTGTCAGTATCAAAGAGGAAATATGATGTTAGATATTGAAAATACCGTTGATAGCAGTGCAACCGATGATGAATTTGAAGAGATCATCATGGGGCTTATTATTAATTCAGGTCAAGCTCGCAGTGTGGCTTATGGTGCATTAAAAAAAGCCAAAGAAGGTGATTTTGATGGCGCGAGAAAGTTAATGGAGCAATCTCGTGAAGCTTTAAATGAAGCTCATAAAATACAGACACGTTTAATTGGTGATGACCAAGGTGTGGGAAAAACGAAAGTCAGTTTAGTCTTAGTTCATGCTCAAGATCATTTAATGACGTCAATGTTAGCTAGAGAGTTAGTGACAGAGTTAATTGAGTTACATGAAAAGATAAAATAAGGTGAATACTGTGGTGGAGTCATTGAGAGCACAAAGCGAAATACGTATGGTCTATGAAGATCAGCTATTTAATGGCAAAAATTTTCATGTTTTTATTTATAATAAAACAGAAAGTGTCAGCGGACTGCATCAACATGATTATTACGAATTCACCATTGTTTTAACAGGGCGTTATTATCAAGAGATTAATGGTAAAAAGATTTTATTAGAGCGTGGTGATTTTGTTTTTATTCCCATAGGCTCTCATCATCAGAGTTTTTATGAGTTTGGTGCGACACGTATTTTAAATGTTGGGATCAGTAAAGCTTTTTTTGATAAACATTATCTCTCGTTATTACCTTCTTATTTTATTGCCTCACAAGTTTATGAATTAAAAAATGAGTTTCTTTCCTATATAGAATCCGTTATTGGCTCATTAAATTTCCGCCATACGGAATTTAATGAATTTATTGAAATTGTCACCTTTAATGTGGTGAATAGATTACGACACCATCGAGAAAATAGAACACAAGATGATATTCCTTTATGGCTAAGAGATACCGTAGGCGAGATGCATGACAAACAAAAATTTGGTGAGAATGCACTTGTTAATATGGTTATGTTATCTGGGAAATCACAAGAGTATTTAACCCGAGCAACTCGGCGTTATTACGATAAAACACCCATGCAAATCATTCATGATATTCGAATAAATTTTGCCAAAAAACAGTTAGAAATAACAAACTATTCGATAACTGATATAGCCTTTGATGCAGGTTACAGTAGCCCGAGTTTATTTATTAAGACATTTAAGAAAATAACATCGCTGACACCCAATAGTTATCGGAAAAACTTATGCAGTATTAAAGAGACAAATTAATTCATTATTAAGCGTAAGAAATTAATCAATAACAAAGATTGATTTTATTTGAAATAGAGAGAAAGAAGAAAATAAGTCTATTTTCTTCAAGGACTCTTTACGGCTTAATTTCGTCATTAATACACAAATAACAGCATTATTGTGCTGTATGGGAGTATTTTATGAGTCATAAATTAAAAATCGTTACCATTGGTGGTGGAAGCAGTTATACGCCTGAATTATTAGAAGGTTTTATTAAGCGTTACCATGAACTACCGATTACAGAATTATGGTTAGTGGATGTTGAAGAAGGTAAAGAGAAGCTTGATATTATTTTTGAACTTTGCCAACGTATGGTCAAAAAAGCGGGTATTCCTTTAACTATTTATAAAACACTTAATCGCCGTGAAGCATTAAAAGATGCAGATTTTGTGACAACACAATTGCGTGTTGGTCAATTAAAAGCAAGAGAGCTTGATGAGTCTATTCCTTTAAGCCATGGCTATTTAGGTCAAGAAACTAATGGTGCGGGTGGATTATTTAAAGGCTTACGTACTATCCCCGTTATTTTCGATATTATTAAAGATGTTGAAGAAATTTGCCCTAATGCGTGGATCATCAATTTTACGAATCCAGCAGGTATGGTAACTGAAGCAGTTTATCGTCATACCAACTTTAAGAAATTTATTGGCGTTTGTAATATCCCAATTGGCATGAAGATGTTTATTACAGATGTTCTGAAGTTAACAGATAAAGATGAACTCTCCATTGATTTATTTGGTTTAAATCACATGGTGTTTATTAAAGATGTCATTGTAAATGGTCAGTCTCGTTTTCCTGAATTATTAGATGGCGTCGCTTCAGGAACATTAACTGCAGGTTCAGTGAAGAATATTTTTGATTTACCGTTTAGTGAAGGGCTAATTCGTTCTCTTAATATGTTACCGTGCTCTTATTTACTGTATTACTTCAAGCAAAAAGAGATGTTAGCCATTGAAATGGGCGAATATTACAAAGGTGGTGCTCGTGCTAAAGTGGTACAAAAAGTCGAAAAACAATTGTTTGAATTGTATAAGGATCCCGATTTAAACATTAAGCCCAAAGAGTTGGAATTGCGCGGTGGGGCTTATTATTCTGATGCAGCCTGTGAAGTGATTAACGCTATTTATAATGATAAACAAGCTGAGCATTATGTGAATATTCCACATTATGGTCATATTGATAATATTCCCGCAGATTGGTCGATTGAAGTGACTGCAATTTTAGGTCGAGATGGCGCTAAACCTCATCCTCGATTAACACATTTTGATGAAAAAGTGATGGGATTAATTCATACCATTAAAGCCTTTGAAATTGCGGCCAGTAAAGCGGCTATTAGCGGTGAATTAAATGACGCTTTATTAGCCATGAATTTAACGCCATTAGTACTTTCCGACAGAGATGCAGAAGTGCTTACACGTGAGCTGTTATTAGCGCATAAAGCACATCTACCGCATTTTGCTAAAGTAATTGCTGAGTTAGAAAAAACCTCTCATTAATTGTCGGCAGATAAATATAAGTGATAAGGAGACAGAATGGCTGGTTTATTAATTGTGAATGCGGATGATTTTGGGCTTAGTAAAGGTCAAAACTACGGTATTGTAGAGTGTTTTCGTCATGGTGTTGTTAGCTCAACAACGGCACTTGTCAATGCTGAGGGAATTGAACACGCTGCACAATTGCGTCATGAGTTGCCTGGCTTAGGTGTTGGGCTTCACTTTACTTTGACGATGGGGAAACCACTGTCTCCTTTACCTTCTTTAACGCGTGAAGGTGTACTCGGAAAATGGGTATGGCAAATGGCAGAAGAGGGTGATTTACCGCTTAATGAAATTCGTATTGAGCTTCAAGCTCAATATCAGCGTTTTATTGAGATTTTTGGTTGTGCACCCGACCATATTGATAGTCACCACCATGTGCATATGTTTAAGCAAATCTTTCCTATTGTGGCGGAGTTTGCTAAAGAAAAGTCATTGCCAATGCGAGTTGATAGGCCACTAGCATGTCAAGAAGGCATTGATACTCAAGGTGTGATCAGTAGTGATGGTTTTGATAGTCAATTTTATGGCGATGAAATCACTCAAGCTTTATTTTTAAAGGTACTTGATGAATCAAAAGCGCGTCATGAGCACTCTATTGAAGTGATGACACATCCTGCTTTTGTGGATAATCCATTGCGTGCAAGTGGCTATTGTTTCCAGCGCTTAATGGAACTTGAAGTATTAACAGATAGTGCATTAAAACGCGCTATTTTGGAAAGAGGTTATCGGCTAGGAACATATCAAGATTTATTAATGTAGTGGGTTTTAGACAATCGGTGTCTGTGTTTATTCCCTAGTGTGGGTCTTTTTGAATTATTTTGCCTCTATTTTTATAAAGTAGAGGCATTTTTGTTTTGAATAAAATCAAAACCGATAACCAATACTGGCGATAAGTGTCTTGCTTGGATGGTTTTTTCCTTCCATTTTGAAATGACTACCCTCATAGCCTAAAGTAAGTGTAATATTTTGTGGTGATGTTAACGTGATACCCGTTCCCCAACTTACTGATTTAGATGAATGGTCTTTATTTATATTTTCTGGTGTTTGATAACTCATACCACTTACCCCAATAACGCCGTATAGTTCAACAAAAGGTGTTAATGCATAGGCAGGACCCATTGCAAGTGAGATATAACGTAATCTTCCACTATGGGATAACGATCTGTGTGCTATTGTTCCTGAAAGTCGTAGAGAGGTTTTTTTATTCGTATTGGGATTAAACTGATATTTCATATTTATCCCATTAGCTGTGGGTAAATCTTTTATTTTGATATGAGCGTAGCCAATAGAAACTAGAGTGTTACTGTTTTTTGCATAAATTGATGTGGTGAAAAATAAAGAAAAAGGTAAGCAAGCTAATAATAAAATGTTTTTCATAATATAGTTTTTAATTATAAGTAAATAGAAAGCACATACTATAAAATAATATGTGCTTAAAATTATTTAGAAACGGTAACCGATATTCGCTACGAAACCATCTAAAATAATTTTGCTGTCGGTATCTTTAAATTTAAAACGGCTATTCTCATATCCAAGAGAAATAGAAACCATTTCTGCAGGATTCACGATTAAACCCGCTCCCCAACTAAATGCATTTTTCTTTAATTTTTTTACTTCTGAACTTTCAGATTTAAATTGAATTTGGCTCATACCCGCGGTGCCATAAACACTAATAAAATCATTGAGACGTAATGTAGGACCTGCCATTACAGAGTAATAACGAGCATTCACATCTTTAAAGAAAGTATTAATAGGCTTATTTAAATCATATTCATTTTGAGCATAAGTAGCTGTTGCTAAAATACCAAATTGGGAATTGATTTCTTGACGAATAGAAAAGACACCACCGTGCATTATATTCTGACCCGCCATTTTGACCTGTGCATAACCCGCTGAAAGTGTGGTTTTATCTAATTTAAAATCATTTTGCGCATAAACAGAAGAGGTAGCTAATAAGCCACTAATAAATAAAGTTGATAATAATTTTGTTTTCATTAGTTGTATCCCATAAATAAAAAACGGAGAACGTATTATGAAGCGGGGGAATTATAATAATGAGTTTGTTTTTAATGGAATAAAAAAGAGTACATGTATTTAAATAAGGTTATTTTATTAAAGTGCCTATTTAATTATTAATAACACTATTAAATAATTAATATAAATTAGTTCTAATTAGTAATAGAAATCAATAATAAAATGAAGAAGTAGATATAAAAGAGAAAGGCTCTCTATTATCTAGAGAGCCTTTGAGGCTTTATTTAAGTCCTAGGTCACTTTGTAGACTAATGACTTGATTTTGTAAGTTCTCTAATTCAAGCTGTTTTTCCATCACTGATTTTGATGGGTTGTTTTGTGCCGCCTTCATTTGCTTATCAATTTCATTGATCTGCTTTTGAATATCATTTTGCCCTTTGGTTTTTTGGCGAATTTGATTTAACAGATTATTCATTGATTGGCTTAATGCTCGCTGACTAGCTTGTTTACTTTTTAAATCTGCATTGGTCTGTTGTTTTTCTTTCTCAATGGCAGCAAGAACGGCTTTAAACTCGGTGTTTAATGCTTGTTCATTACCTAAAATTGCTTTTTTTTGTTCAATACGATTGTCATAAGTCCCTGAATAATTACAGTTAAATTTAGTAATTATACTGACATCACCCGCTGTTGGATCACAATCAGCGGGATTGGTGACACAACCGCTTAATAGTAAGGTTATGCCAGCAAGGGAAAGAGGTAAAAATTTCATTATCATCCTTTTTAACGTTAACTCAGTTTTATTGCAGTACGTTGGGTATAAAGGCTATCAAGTTCTTCTTGTAACGAGGTTACTTGTTGTTTCATCCCATTGATTTGTTTATCTAGTTGTGCTGTTTTTAGGCCATCTTGACGGCTTTGTGTTGCAATATCACGCCATTCAGCTTCACGTTTTTTCATATCGGCTAAGCGAGAGCGTAGTGTGGCGATATTGGCATCAATACCTTTCAGTTGTTTCTCAGCAGCAACTTTATTGATACGTTGTTGCTTCATATCTTGCTCAATTTTTGCAATCGTTTTTTTATCGTCAGCAATAACCGCTTTCGCTGTATTAGAGGCGCTCTGTAAGCGCTGATTTTCATTTTGAATATCAGCAATCATTGAATTGAGCATCTCTTCTTTGGTTGCATAATTTTGACGTTTATTGTCTAAATAGGCATTGGCGCCAATACCGACACCACAACCAGCGACTGCCGCAATGAGCATACATGCGCCTTTATTGCTCGAATTTGAGACTAAACAGCCTAATGCACCGATAGCCGCCCCTCCTGCACAAGCTGTAATACCTGATTTACTGAAAAATTCCATATCGCTGTTATTTTTCAAACGGGGATCAGCCCCACTGTTACTTTGACATCCTGATAAAGCAAGTACGGCACTAATGCTAAGTACCGCCATAAGTCGTTTATTCATACCACACCTATCCCAAAGTCTCTGTTATTGTTTTTTGCACGCTTCAAGCCATTCTTTCCGTGAAACTTTACCGTTAGCCCAATATCCTTGGAGTCCCTGCATATATGTTGAAAGGTACGTATTTAAATTTGATTTACCTCTGGCTTCCATCAATTGGCGTACAACGTCAATTTGCGGTTTAACTAAAGAGGCGTCATATGTGGTCGCCATATCCACTAAGGTATCTGCGTAATAGCTTACAACGAAGTCGAGTGTTTTCTTATGTTCATTGACTTGCTCTTGACGTCGTTCACAAGTGGTATCTTTAGTGCCTGCAGGACAATTTTTTTCATGTAATGCGATTAATCGGTCATAGAATTCGCCATCATCTTTTAACTTTGTACATAAAAAAGCACCTAATTGCAGTGAGGTACGGATAGCTTGATCTCGTTGCTCATCACGCAGTTGTGCATTTGCTCGTAATGTATTTTTCAATTCAGCTAACTGTTTTTTCAGTGCTTCATCTTGTACTTGGGTTGAGAGCGTATTGAGGCTATTAATGGAATTATCGCTATTGGTTTTTGAGTTATTGTGAGTGGTTTTCTCATTGCCTAATTGTTGCCACTCTTTTTCTATCTCTTTGATTTTATCGCGCGATGTCAATGTCGGTGCAACAATGGCTAACCGAAAGCCTGTGTATTTATTTTTATTTACCTCGGTATTGGTGTAGTAAGGCTCTTCTTGACGCCATGAACTGCGTATATCACTTTCTGGGGTTAAATAACTACCACCACGTACAATAAATCCACCCGCTTGTCCGTGTAAGCGATCAAGCTTGTTTAATCGAAAAGGCTCAAACATCATTTCAGCGACATTACCTAACATGTCATGTAAGCCTAATGGATTGGGTGATAACAAACCGGTGAGTTGTAATGAGCCATTAGAGGATTGGCTACCTGCTGACCAAATATAGTTTTTGGTGCCTTCCGGCATAGGAAAACGAGTATCACGAAATTCGGATGCTGAAACTTTTAGGCCACCTCGCACCGCAAATTCCCATTCAGTTTCAGTCGGTAATCGTGCAAAGCCTTTTGCGCCATCTTCAACGGGTAATGCTTCTGGATGGTGGCTTCTTAGCCATTGATTATATTGATCGGCAAATTGCATCGCTTCGTACCAGCTAATATTCACTTTCGGTAAACGTAATTTATTCGAGGGAACAGGGCACGCTTTACCATTAATGGTGCTTTGCATGGCGTTATATTGCAGATCAGTGACGGGATATTTCGCCATAAGGTAATATCGGCCTTTTTCTTTACCTTTGAGTGGGAAGCTACCCGCAATATGTTCAGCTCGTGATTGCTCTAAATAACCCCATTCATCGCCTTCTTGCCCTAAAGTAACACTGTAGTCTTGTAATGGTTGGCTTAATGGCACGGCCACTTGGCGAAAGACCATCGAACCTTCGCAAGGAAATGGCAATATCACATCATCAGGTAAGGCTTTTGGATTAACAAATTTATCATCCCATTGGGCTGATGTCGTAAAACTGCTAGATAACAGCGCGAATGATAAAGTTAAAAGCGATAAATTAAATTTCACGTAAGCTCTCCGCAGGTTCAATCGAAACGGCACGTAATGCGCCAATACTGGCCACAACTAAGGCCACCAGTAAGGCACTGCACATGGCAATCAATAAATCCCAAAACGTTAACTGACAAACAAAGGCTTGTTCAGGTAAGTGTGTGCCTAATAATGTAGTAAATAAGGTGCTACCAATACCATAAAGCCCAAGGGCTAAAATAAAAGCAACGCAGGTTAATAACAGTGCTTGCAACACAATATATAAAGAAACGGCAAATTGACGAAAACCCAATAGACGTAGTACCGCCATGTCTTTACGTTTGCGGTCAATATTGGCGAGGAATGCGCCAATTAATGAGGCAATACAACCTAATAGTGAGACCCAAGCAATCACGGAAAAAATAACGTTAAGGACATAGCTGATGGCTTTTACAGAGTCTATTTGGCTTTTTTGTGTTATTACATCAATGTGTTGTTGCCGAAACCAATCATCTAATGGTGCGATGGTATCTAAATTTTTGGCATAAAGGCGAGCTTTAGCAAACTGGGTTCTTGGTTTTGCCTCAACACCTTGTGTAATACCAAAAAGAGGGGCTTGATAACCATCACGGTAATCTTCCATTGCCACTAAAACATCAAGAGAAACAAAGGCCGCAGCTCTTGAAAATTTGCTATCACTGATAATGGCACCAACAGTAAAGGTACGTTTTGCACGTTCATTGATGCCATTAAGTTTGCGGCTGATAAATAATCGGATGCTATCACCGACATTAGCCTGTAATTTTTGTGCGGCATTAGCAGAGAGTACTAAGGTGTCTGCATTTTGGGGAATAATAACGCCCTCTAATAAAGGATCGTTTTCTGCTGTCGGGATAACTTCAGCGTTATCGATAAAACGTTGTCCATCAATCACAATATCCGCTTGGGTATTTAAGCTACGTGTTAATGGGATAACAAAACGTACCTCTTCTTTTTGCGCAATCTCATGAAACCAACTTTGTGGGTAATTGCCATTGCCTAGCATACGTATTTCAAGATTACGAGGATCGTTAAGTAGTTGGTTATGAAGTTGTGTCACAATGCCGTTTTTTAATCCAAACAGCAGTAACAGTGGTGCAATAACTGAGACTAAAGAGAACACAATACATAATGCGACTTTGCGATCGTAAATTAAGTCACGCCAAGCGAGTGAGCTGAGTAAGCCAAGGCGATTAGGATTGGCGTTATTGTTTGATAAAGACACTACCGCCTCCTTCTAATTGTGCGTGATAGTGGCTAAATTCAAAACGCTCAACTAAAGACCAATCGTGGCTAACAACCAATGCGGAGATCTCTAACTGTTTCACCATCTCAACAATCAGTGTATACAGTACTTGTGCATTATGGGGATCAAGGGCTGCTGTGGGTTCATCAGCGAGTAATAATGTGGGCTCATGAGCAATAGCGCGAATAAATGCCGCACGTTGACGTTCACCAATAGAGAGTTGGCGAGGTAGGCGATTAAGTAAAGGGCGTAATTGCAAATGATCAATTGCGTGAGCAAGCCAAGAAGAATGTGGTGTTAATCCCAGCATTTTGCGAGGTAATTGAATATTTTGCATCACGGTTAAAAAAGGAAGTAACCCCCCACTTTGAAGCATAAAGCCCAATTTCTCAGCACGTAATGATGCGAGTTGTGCTTGTTCATTATTTAATACTGCTTGTGTGAGCGTTAATTCATCATCAAGTTGAAAATGGGTTAATTCATCAGGGCGTAAGATGAGTCCGATCATTTCCAATAAGGTGCTTTTTCCACAGCCACTTAATCCAGTTAGCGCGCCAATTTCACCTTTTTTAAGGGCCAATGAAGGAAGCGCAACACGAAAACCCTGTTGCGCATCACCACGCGTAATTGCCATACCTTCAATCTGGATCATTAAGGCAAGTTTTCCAGTGGAACAGGATAAACGTGATCGCGAGGATCGCTTTGTGGTGCAAGAGATATCCAACGATCAACATCTTCGTTATAACGTTGATAATATTGTAATTTTGTATTTAAACGGCGGATAAATTTCTCTTGTTCAAGACCATCCCAGCTTTTCCATGTCTCTTCATCTAAGCCTAAGACTTCACTTAAATAAGGGAGGTTTTCGACATATTCACCCAGTAAGCCCATTTCACCTAATTTGGTTGCTGAGCCTTGTTTTATTTGATTGGGATCGTTGCCCATTGTTGCTGCAATCGAGCGCAAATCAGCAAACATATTGTCAGGTGAGATCAAGCCTTCGTTAGCGGCATTAACGATTTTTTTCATGACATCACTTAAATCGCTAAGCTCACTTTTGGTGAGTAATACTTGTACTTCTGTCGTTGGGATATTTTGCTGTAATAAATCACGGTCACTTATCCATGCTTTAAAAACAGGGGGGGCTTTTGTACCCTGTTTTTCACCTAAATACGCTAAACGCATGGCATAGCCTAGATCATGTGCATCACTTAGTAAGGTATCCGTTTCTTTATTTTGGCTATAAGCAGGATCGGCATTCAATGCACTGCCTACGGTGGCTTCACCACGATAAGCAGTTTGAATTTGTGTTGTTACCGCAGTGGCTAAACTATCTACCATACGACCAAAACTATTTACATCTCCTGAGTTAATAGGGTAGTAAAGCGATTTGTGTAAGAACGGATTAAGCGTTAGTGCTTCATATTGCGCTTGTGCCGAAGCATGATTTTTTGTCCCTGATGGAGTTTTTAAATGCAGGGTATAAAGTGCAACACCACGATAAGCGGCTTCTTGACGAATTTGTTCAGCATCGAGTTTAGTTGATGACAGAGGATCATCTCCTGTTAATGCTCCCGCATCCGTAATTAAAATAACGTAACGTGCACCAAAACGAGTCCAATCAACATCATCAAGGGCTTGCATTACACCTGCATAAGCATCCTCATCAAAACGACTACTGGAGACTTTTGCTTGGCGCAATTCTTTGACTTTATTCAGGAAATCAGGACCATCTTTTACGTCATTGGGGTTTACAAACATTTTGCTATCGTATTCCAATGCGGGGACGGCTTTGATATTCGAGCGAAATGCCACTAAACCAAATTTTACCTTATCCAACATATTGTCTTTTTCGACTTGAGCATAAACCTTCTGAATCGCTTCTTTGGTTCTATCAATGTAAGGATCCATTGATATTGTTGAGTCGATAACAAATACCACTGCAGCAGAAAAACCTTGCATCATATTGTCAGCATCTTTGCTGTCAGGCGTTGCCGGTTTTGTATTGTTTGGAGTTGCATTCGCATTCTGTGCGTCTTTGCTGTCTTTGGTTTGCGAAGAGACAGAAGCCACATTGAGTACTCGCACTTTATAGCCTGCATCAGTAAAGACTTCATCTGAGCCTAATACCGGTAGCAAATAGAAATTATTTTTCTGATCAATCATATAATCTGGCTCTTTCGCTAACACAGCCGGATTCACTTTCTGATTTTTGATATCTGCTAAAAAGGGTTTGTACTGTTTTTCAGGCGTTGGGCTTTCAAGTAAGCTTTCAACCGTTTGCTTATCTTTGAAAAACAGCATTGGGTTACGACCAGCAGGGTTAGTAAATGCGAGTGTTAGCTGCATTTTCCATTCTGATGTACAACTTGCATTCATCCAACCACTGATATGACCTAAGCTATCAGGGCCAACTTGTAACCACTCGTTGGCACCTTGTTTTTGGCGTTGATAAACATAAAAACGGCTAAATGCAGGTTGCTCTTTACCTTTTGCGCCAACAGTGTCAGCCACTTGGCAACCCGGATAAGTTAATACACGTTGATAGAGAGTCTTTTTACCCTCTTGTAGTAACGGCTTTTTCTCTTCAGCACTTGCTGGCGCTGTCAGAATTAAACCGCTGAGAATAAGAGTAAGCCAATGCGCCTTTTTCATGCGACTTTCCTATTTTTTCAAAGCTTCAAGACGCGCTTTTGCGTCACTGTTTTGTGAGTCGTGATTAAGAACCGCTTCGTACCAATAAATGGCCGTTTCTTTGTCTGCACTAAAGCAGCCTTGTGCTGATGCGGTTTCAGGATCGTATTCACGAGCGTAATTCAGTGCGATATCAACATCACCTGATTGTGCTTTATAAGCATATAAACGCTGAGCAACATCGCATTGATTGTTCTGTTTCGCTTGTTCAATGGTTGCAAGAATAGTTTTGCTATCCGGTTGGCTCTGTATGCAACTTTGTACAAAGGCCAATGCTGTACCCGATTTCATATTTTCAACACTGCACACACTTGGTGTTGTGCGTTCTGGTGTTGGTTGTGGGGCAGGTTCGCCAGCAGGATTACCTCTTAGTAAAAAGAACCATGTTAAGATACCCGCTAAAATTAAGATCAAGATAATGGCTAAAATTAAGCCAATTTTTGATTTTTTCGGCGCAGGTGGTGTTGGTCGTTGTGGCGGTTCATCTACCTTGATTTCAGGGATGATCGGCTCTACTTCTTCAGGCTCAGTTTTGAGTGGTTCTGGCTCTGGCTCCGGTGCTGTTTCTTCAATAATAGGAGCAGGCGGAATTGACTGATTATCTAATGTCGCCGTTGATTTTAATGCTTCACTTTGGCCTTGTGCTTGTGAGGCTAATACGCCATCACGAATACGTAATCGCCCGATATCTTGTGTTTCGTTATCGTCTTTTAACGTAAATTGATACGCCATCTGTAAGTTGCTAACGAGGGGGTCAACGAGCGTTTTATCAAGAACAATTTGATAACCATCATCAGCCTCTTCAAGTGAAAGCTGGTGGAAAAAGGCATTACCTACCCATTCCCCTTTATCATTTAAGAAGTAGCGATCTTGGTTACGCTGAATGCTTAAATAAACAGGGGAAGCGTCACCTTCCCAATTACGAATACTTAATACCGCAAAGCCGGGACGAGCAGGTTGTACGGGTTTTAATTCTGGATTAAACACGAATTATGACTCCACAACGGATGATTTCATGGTTTGAATGATTTGGCCTAACTGTGCGTTTTGTTCAGCACTAATTTCTCTTCCTGCAGAATGCCCTGCATTCTCAGTAATAATCGCTGATAAAGCGATAAGCCAATCAATTACAAATAAAAGGGTATAGTTAACAGGGTTGGTGGGTAAGCGGACTAAACGCTCATCATCACCCCATTGCACGCTAGTGTTATCTGGTCTTTCAAAGATCTTATGACCGACATTGATTTTGCTCTCTGGCTTCTCAACGCCGTTATCTTTGAAATTAAACCAAGTAATAAAATCACCCAGAACATTATAAACGCGAGATGATTGCTGTTCGGCTAAATCATCACGACGGGCAATGGCTTCTGTGCCTGCTAGGGTTTTCAACATACGTTGTTCAACACCAAGACGATTGATAGCAGTAATAAGTTCATCAACTAACAACACCATAATTTCTTGATCAATGCCTAAATAGGTTAATAACGTATTGTTATCAGGCAGACTACGCAGATGATTTATCCATAACGCCATGACTTTTTTAGGATAAGTCACTTCATTGCCGTGGCCTTTAGGTACTTCATCTTCTTCTGATACCAGAGAAATTGGCGCATCGCTAAAAAGATCAAATGTAGGTTGTTCCATTGCTGCAAAGGCAGAAATAGGGGCTTGCGTCGTTTTTTTGTTATCTGAAAGTGTTTCAATCACTTCTTTTTCCTGCATATACAGGTCGTAGAGTGATTTACGAGAAGGCAACAGGTAATCCAGTAATGCACCTTGTAAATAAGGGCGACTTTGCATAAAACGCAAAATAGTCGCGGCATTACGGCGTTTTACCTGTAACTCCTCTTCACCGCCAGATTGATACCATTTTTCAAGATGATGACCGATTAAATCACGTTGAATTTCTTGTAATTGCTCATTGATACGTTCAAGTTTTAGTGATTTTAAGGCAACCGTTTCCAGATAATCAGCAAGGCGTTGCATTCCACCATCGTTAAGCGACAACATGGCATCCCATGCTTGGTCTGGTTCACGGATATAACGTTGGACCGTATCATCTTCAGCAAAGGTTTTTTTCATCAGATGTAGCTGAGAAACACTGTCTTCATTTAGAAATGTCTCTTTGCCATTACTAATTTGAATAAACGGTGTGGGTACGCCAGGCTTACGTACTAAAAAGGTGTTATTAAATGCTTCACCATTGACCCAATCCGATGACATCCATTCGTATTGACCAAAGCGCTCTAACATGGCCATTTTTATCATGCCACCTTTACCCCATGATTGGCGTAATAGTGCTTCATTCATGGTTAATGAGTTGGTAATACGCATATCAAACATCGTCATCGCCCAAATCAAGCCAGAAGGACGTTTAGCACGAGTTTGTGCATCTTTACCTTGCGTGTTATTGATCCACTCTGTGAGTACTGCACCGACTTCTTTTACATCAGATTGCTTGTTTGATGCGGTACATACCACCAGCACATTCATCTCTTGGTTATCGGTATAACGCTCAAACAGGTAGGCGACTTTACCCCGGAGAATAAGCTGAGCGAGTGGATTTGCGCTATCATCATTGACCTGACGACGCACATCCGCCATGGTTTCAACACCTAAACGTCCGCGATAACCCGGAAAATCCAGTAGCTCAACCTGTTCAAACAGTGTTTTGCTTGGTGCATCTAATAACGGTACGACTAATTCAACGGTGAGTGCGGTCAGTTCCGCTAAAGAAAGGGTAACAGGGGCATCAATACGATCACCATGAACAGGGCAAATGCTGATCTGGCTATCATTGGTAGTATTGAGACGCTCTAACATATC
This sequence comes from Proteus sp. G2300, assembly GCF_009915965.1. Taxonomy (NCBI): domain Bacteria; kingdom Pseudomonadati; phylum Pseudomonadota; class Gammaproteobacteria; order Enterobacterales; family Morganellaceae; genus Proteus; species Proteus sp. G2300. The sequence continues at coordinate 155,107 of NZ_JAABNK010000007.1, read as the reverse complement.
TACGTTCATAATACTGTCGTTTTGTACTAACACACCGTCTTGTTCTTTGACTAAAGAAGAAAGCGGAGCCAAAACCAGTGGGGCATTACCCAAGGTCGCGAGAGTGGTACTAAAACGCTGATAAGCGGATGTCAGTTCTGCAATATCGCCCCATAACACAGAAAATAGCTTAGCGCGTTGCGCAATACTGAGATAAGGTGCTAACTCAATCGCTTTAGGCCAATAGGTTGTTGCTAATTTTTTCTGACTTTTTTCTGCGTGACGTTGCAGGTAATCCCATAATGATACGACATCGTCGTGCGTAATACCTGCGACAGCGGTAGCACTACGTTGTGAGCTTAATGAATTGATTAAACGAGAGATTTTCTCTTCATCTAATTCAAAATCAATTTTCTCCTGATTAAAGTCATAAAGGTAAGCGTTAGCAAGGATTTTAACAATTTCAATTTCGCTAAAAAGGTGTAGCTCTACAGGAAACGCTTGTGTACCTTTCGTCGCTTTGCGACTAAAGCGAGTCACTAAACCCGTGGCCTCTTTACCACCACCAGGAGGATTGATATGGTCAATAAAATCCAGGGTTTTACCCGACATACTGGTTCTTAAACGGCCTTCTTGCCCTGCGGCAAGGGCTGAAATCAGGTATGATTTTCCCGCCTGAGAGAGACCAAAAAAGCCAACCGACATTGGGCGCTGGGTCGCTAAACTGAGATTTTTTGCCATATTACGGCTACGACGCAGACGATAGATAAGGCTATCTGCTTCCGTATTTAAACGAGGCGCATTACCTCTTACTGTATTCACCCAATCAATAGCTTTGCCTGCGCCTTGATAAATGGCATCCCATTTAGCTGTTAACTGTTTTTCATCCATCATATTCATTTACCTAGTACACTCCCGCTATCCAGCCAATAGGATGTTTCGCCAATACCACTGTCTGCTAACGTATTGAGTTTGAAGCTTAAACCACTCTTATTAACGCCACCTTTACCATTAATGAGCTCCATTTCTTCAATTCGTAATTTTTCAGATTTATTGTCATTATTATGGCTAGAAGCGCCACGCTCTTCTCCTAGTTTGATATGCAATACGCTGTCTTCTTGGCTTAATTGTTGTGCCAACTTCGGATTTTTAATGCGTAATGTATAGAGTGGTGAGGCGGGCCAACGGGCATTATCTAATTGGCGAAAACCTAAACGTATCCCGCCTCTGACTTCAAAATAGGTATCTGGATCTGGCTCAAACTTATCCTGAATATCGCGGTAATAAACGTCATTATCAGAAATGGTGTTGTTATTATCTAACATCCCTAAATAACGTACCGTTGAGTAAGTTTTAAAGTTGCCTGTCGAGAAGTAGAAGTTGAGCAAACGTGCATTTTCAGCCATTAAACACAGCATGGCACCGACTGCTGCGGTTGATTTTGGATCGTCAATACGGCCTTTTTTGTTAAATGGATACCAACCCCCCGTTTTATAGCCATGTAATGGCAATATACGAGAAGGTGGTACAGGTTGTAAGACTTTTAACAGTGCTTGAATACCGGGTAAGCGTGAAGGGCGACCAGTGAGCAGTAAAACATCACAAGAATAATAATAAAGTACTTCACACAGCGCTTTTAAACTACGGGTGATGTTAATGCGCTCACCTGAAATAAATTCAGCGTGCAGTTGCGCAAAATTAATCTGTACGGGCACATTCAAGATGGAGAAGCTATCTCCGCCACCCAGCTCTTTATTGGCGGCATCGTCAATATAACGACGCACATGCTCTGTCGGTTGAACACTCAGTAATTCACCAAAGGTGCTGTTAATGCCTTCATGTGGAACTAATGGATCGTAGTTTTCGTATTGGCTTAAAATCTTTAACCCAATCGGATTAAAAATTTGTAGGGTAAGTTGTTGGCGCAATACTTGTTGCCCAGCATCTAAACCCTCACTACCAAAAAGAGAAGACATCAATGCATCGGCATCAGAAATGCCAGCGTCAGTTAATGCTGTACGTAATGCAGGCAAAACACAAATCTGGATAATATCGAGTAAAATATCATCACCCGCAATTTTGAATCCTTCGCGGAATAATTGCGTTGGAATAATTTTGACGTTGCTTCCTGTTCCCGTATCCAGTTTATAGCGTGTGATAACGAGATCCGTGGTGCCACCACCAATATCAATGGAGGCAATTTTTAGTGTGCTATCTCCCGTTAATGCGCGGTTATCTTCACGCATTTGGCTAGCAAAAAAGGCTTCAGTGCGTTCACCAAATTTAATTTGAGTCTCGTTATAAAGATAAACTAACTGACCACAAGTGGCTTCATCCCATTTCACATGAATGTTTGGCATCGGTATACGACATTGGGCATCTTTACCATCAAAATTCAGTTTTTCATCAGTCGGATCCCAATTCATTGCTTTCCAAATTAGCCCTAATGCGTTTTCCATGCATGTTTCAAAAATAGCACGCTCGGGTTTTGGCATTGCGGGGGGGATCGTTAAAATGATATTGCGTAATTGGCGAGGCGCACTTGCGTGACTCATTTTAAGACGCTGAGCTGGGCTGTTCATTTGCGTTAATGCCTGAGCTAACACTTCGGTTAACATCATGGTCATTAATGAACTGCGCGTGTAGTTTGGCGTAAAGACAGGCATGCGCAAGTCAGGCTCTAAACGGAATAACGGTTCGCCGTGATCGTTAAGCAGATAGGTCATAGGTACAGCAGTTGCCAATGGCTCTCTGTCTGTTTGACCAAAAGAGCGACTAAAGCGCCAACCTGGAGAATACGGCGAATCATCCCATAAATAACGTTTAGGGCTTGAAATACCTGTTGAGCCTTCGGTTCCTAAGCGTTGTGCTGCCATGCGGTTAGCTTCAGGGCCAACACGACCAATAGTGGGCCACATAAAGGCATTATTACGGCCACTACTGACGGAAAAGTCTTGTTTACCAAATTCCGCTTGCGCAAATTCAACACGGCTTTCAAAAGGCTCGTTGTAGATTTGATAAGGGTGGCTTAAATCCCGCAATGTCATTTCATAAAGTTGAGTTAACCCTTTATTATCATTGATGTGATCTTCAATTAAGATCCCACATGTGCGCGAGTTGCCGACATCAAGGATAAGGTCAACTTCAATGGCGGGTTCTTGTGGTTTGGTTTCGTTGATTTTGATTTCAGGTAAGTGGAGTTTCTCGCCTAATATATTGAGCAAATTGAGATAATGTGCTTGATGTTGAAACTCTTTAAGCGCTTCCTCAAGTTCATCGTGGTATATTTTAGTAACAGCCAGTGCTCTTTCACTAAAAACTTCCTTTAACCAGCCATCAATCCATGGTGTTTCAAGGAAATTCTCAACTTCATAGCCTAAATAGGCCAGCGCAAAAGCAACACCAGAGCGCACATCTTCTTCGTTTGGTGCCAGATAAGCCGTATTAGTGCGATTGGGTTCAATGCGGGTATCAAAAGCCACTACAATACGATGCGTATGTCCATCTTCATCAGGTTCTGGCAGTTGATGGAACATCATTCTCACCCAGTTATCAGGGCCTTGAGAAAATGAACGTGGTGGATTAAAGCGGAAAAACGGTACTGGCAACCAAGTGTCATTGAGTAAATTTAATGACTCATCAAGAGAGAAACTAAATTCTGCTTCTCTTGGGGTCTGAGGTTGGTTTTTGGGCGCTGGATAAAGATAGTTATCGTCTCGCTCATTGTAGATGAGTCGCATTAACGGGCCGTTTTCGCCTTTTTTAACAAATTCACCGTACTCTTTGCGCTGGGGTAGCGTAAAACCAAAATCCAGAAACTGAATATTGCTGTCACGGATAAGGGTAATTTTATCTTTATAATCGGTCAGTGGCGCTAACATGAATTAATTATTCTCCCGCTTCATTGATAATGGGAATGGCTGACTGTTTTCATATTTTCCTTGGCAATCAGCAATATTTTGGCTTCCTGGTTGGCAAATAATATTTGGCATCAAATAGTTTGAGCCATCACTACACAGAGCCTGACCTTGGTTATTAATATTTAATCCGCCTTGATTGACCGCTGCGTTAACTGGCGCTTTACAGGTCACGCCATCACTGCGTGTCATGACGACTTGTCCTTTGCCATTATCTAATTGATAGTTCAGGCTAAGTGGTTTACCTGTTTTTTGATCTTGAATACCTGCACCTGCTTTCCATTGGCCATTAAGGAATTGGGTTGAGCCATTGGCTAATGCATTTGCAGGAATAGTCAGTGGTGTTGTGTTATCAGCAGTGGCGGGTGGCGTGACATCCGGTGGTGTATTAGGATCAACTGGAGGGGTAGCGGTATTATTCTCATTTCCTGCATTTTGAGGAGTATCTGTTTTTGGTTGCTCATTTTGTGTTGCAGGATCAACTGGAGGTACACTCAGTTGTTGCGCATCGTCGGGCGTAGCTCCTTCAGGTAAAGCACCTTGATTATTATCTATTTGAGGATCAACCATCGGTAAACCAGTATTAGGATCAACGACTGCGCCGTTCCCATCAGTGCCATTAATTACATTTCCATTTGTATCTATGGTGCCTAAGGTTCCTGTATGAACTGTACCTGTTGGTACACCAACTGTATGACCATGAGTAACCACCGTGGGGACTTTTGGTTTTTCAAGCGTAGGTTCGGATAATTTAGGCGCTTCAATATCTGGTGTTTTAATATCGACTGTTGGTAATGAGGGCGTTGAGAAACAGCCTCTTAAGAAGAAAATAGCGAGTAGAAGTAATAATAAAGGTAACAGCCACCATAAAAAACGCCACCAAGGGCGTTTCGTGTCAGTAATAATAACTTTTTCTTGTACGGGCGGAACGGCTGTTGATGTCGGTGCGATTGGTGTAACAACGGGTTTTAAACAAGCGACAGGATCAACTCTCAGTTGTTGATTCGCATTCACAAATCCCCAAAAAGTCATAATAGGCTGGCCATCAACAATAAAAATATGGCTTTCGTCAGGAAATTGGATTGTTTTGCTGAGGAGTGCGCCAAAAAGCTGACTTTCTTTATTTCCAGTCCGTTGCTGTTCTTGTTCACTAAAAGCAATTAAATCGTCTTGATTTTTTTTCAGCACAGCATAAGCGGCAGTACGTTCTTCTTCAGAAGCCGCAGACCAAGGGATAACAGAGCCGTCAATCGGTGAATACCAATCGATACGTTCGCCAGTTTCATTTGGCTGAGGAATAGCAAGGCATTGAGAAATATGCGCCTTTCCTCTTAAACGTAGTGTTTCACGTAGCTGCAATGCAGAGATATAAACAGCCTGTCCATTTTCTCCCATCGGGAGATAATTTTCTAATTTACCACTTCGTAAGAATGCTTTATTCACGACGATCATTCCGCTAGGCAAGAGTATCTATGGGTAAGTTGGCTTATCCGTAAATAGGCTTTAAGACTAAAAATAAAGATATAAAATTTATATACATTTTATATTATCAGAAATTAGGTGTCTATCTAGCGGATTATTTTGGGTTAATTAACTGATTATTATTAAAGGCTTTTTTATTTTTCTTGAGTGAAAGAGAGAATATTGAGATAACAACCATGATAATAAAATAATGACATTACAGGTTGCGCTATATTTTCTTAAATATATGGATAAAATCACCGATATATTTGTTTTTACATTAAAAAATAATGAAATAGAAGGAAAAAAAGATAAAATATAAAAGAGCAAACTATCAGATAACATTAAATGATTGTGATAATAATCACAAAATAGAGTTATTTCGAATAATAAGAGAATAAAAAAAGGAAGCAAAATACTCAACTAAGGAATAGTCTTAAATGGATAGAATAGAATGCGGATAAGTTCCAATATAAAAATGAAATACACGTAATAAGAGATAAAACTCACCCTCAATGTTGAAACAAAGAGGATGAATTAAATATTAGAAACAGTAATCAATCATTATTTACAGTTTTTCGGAATATAATCTTCAATCGCTTTTCGAGTCATTAAACTGACTTCATTAGCATTGCGCGCAGTGAAGACTTTTCCACCTGTTGCATTCGCAACACAGTTACCTGCACCCGTACCTAAAATATCAACAACATTAATAATGGCACGAGGGTGAGCACGTTTTAAGGTTCTGGCTGCTGCACATGGATCTTCGTCACAAGATTCTAAACCATCAGAGAGTAATACAATAATCGTATCGCGATTATTACTCTTAATTAAGTTACTTGCACGTTTAATGGACTCTGCTAAAGGCGTACCGCTATCAGGTTCAATGTGTTTGATATAACTGAGTAATTTTGTTCTTTCATTACCACCATAAGTAGGACTTGATTTTACGACACCACAATCTGAGGCAACGACAGTGGTGATTTTCATATCTGATGGAATATTACTAATAATTTTTGTTGCTGCATTTCTGGCTACAGTAATACGTCTTGGTTCAGCATCATAGCCAGGAAAAAGTTGTCCTGTAGACGCGATATAATCTAAATCACTGTCCGTTAAATTCATACTAAGCGCCATTGAGCCAGAAGCATCAAAGATAATAATCACTTGTGGTGCCAATTCTGGCGGGCGATCGGCGGGACACATTTGCTTGATCTTACTGGCTAAGCGATTTTCACAGGTTGCATTAGCTGTTTTTTCTGTCACACCTGCTTTTTTTAATTCCTCTTGTACACATGCTTCTAGAGGTGTGAGCTTTTTCACCGGCACAGGTTTGGGTACCGGTTTTGGCTCGGGGGTAGGTACTGGCACAGGTTCAGGCGGTGGTGCTGGAATGGGTTCTGGTTCAGGTACGGGCTCTGGAATAGGCGTTGGCTCAGGTGTGGGTTCTGGTTTGGGGGGGATTACGACGGCAGGTTTTTCTTCCACAACTGGGGGAATCGCTTTGGGATCAAAGCACCCTTTTAGCCAAGATGCCAATAAAATTAAAAAAAGCAAAAACAAGAAGAGTAATAGCCAACGTAACCAGCGATTACGTGTTTTGGCTGGTACATCGGCAAGTGCTGCGCCGGCAGCTGCGGCACTTGCCCCTGCGGTAACTTGTGCAATTGGTGGGGGTAATGGGGTTGTTCTTGGCCACCATGTAATAACAGGTTGTCCATTGATGACATAAACACTTTCGCTATCAGGCAGTGTTGATGCGGTATCTAAAAGATGTCGCTCTTCATCTGTAATTCTGTTTTGCGAGGCTAATAACGCCGTTTGAGTTTTAATATCGTTAAGGCGTTCATCTAAAATACGTCTTATTTCTTGTTGTTCTTGGCCTTGTAAGGAGGCCAAGGCAATAGGGTTACCTGAAACAGCAGAATACCATTCAATGACATCATTCGATTTTTTTTCAGGTGTGGCAAACAGTACACGGTACTTAGCCGGAAAATGTTGTGTCAGCAATTGAAGTAATTGCTGTTGATGGGTTAAGGCAAAATCTGCGCGGGTAATATCAGTCGTTAATCGTGAAATTCGATTCATATTTTAGAGAGCCTTGATGACGGCAATATGGGTTTAAAAAATTAAAATATCAATATTACTGACTATAACGGTTTTATTAAAAAGGTGAAATTAAAGCGTTCACTTTTTTAATATAAGACAAAATAAATTTTTATGACGCTTTGACGTCAGCTTATTGCTAAATTCGCTCAATTTATTTCTCTATTTTAACAGGCAAAATAATCTATTTGCTTATTTATCTTTTCACCCGTTAGGATGACGTATTTGTGTTAAAGGCAAAGATCGCAAATCAGTCATTCGCACTATTGAGTACGGATGAATATTGATATAGCACATAGAGCATTGCAGGGTTACAAGGTATGTTACCCGCACTACAAAATAGCCATATCATTCGCTTTTAGGGGAATTTATTCCTCTTTTTACGTTGATCCAACAGCAGGTTTCTGATGATAAATAAAATAAATAATAACCCATTACTTAATGATGTAACGCGTTACTGGAATATAAGAGCAGAAAGTTATAGCGAGTCTAATCAACAGGAATTATTAAGTGAGAAACAACAGAAATGGCGCCATTTATTATTGGGACACGTTAAAAAGGGCGAAACCTTAAGAGTTCTTGATATTGGCACAGGGCCTGGTTTCTTTGCCATTTTATTAGCGTTATCAGGACATGATGTCACGGCAATTGACGCAACCGAAGGTATGTTACTTGAAGCTAGACAGAATGCACAAACACACCAGGCAAATATTCAGTTTATTCGTGGTGATGTGCATCAGCTACCTTTGGCTAGTGAGCAGTTTGATCTTGTTGTCAGTCGTAATGTCACTTGGAATTTAAAAGCACCACAAGTGGCTTATTCAGAATGGTTTCGTGTGTTAAAGCCGGGTGGCAGTTTAATCAATTTTGATGCTAACTGGTATTTACACCTTTTTGATGACGCTTACTGGCAAGGTTTTTTGGCAGATAGGGCGCGTTCTGCCGAAAAACAAGTTGAAGATCATTATGTGAATACAGATACAAAAGAGATGGAACGAATTGCGCGTCAACTTCCATTAAGCCAAATAAAACGCCCGCAGTGGGATATCAATACGTTGTTAGATGTTGGTTTTAGTCGATATATGATAGATACCCGTATTGGCGATTTTGTGTGGAACGAAGAAGAAAAAATTAATTATGGGTCAACGCCGATGTTTATGATCCACGCACAGAAAAACAACGCATAAATCATGAAAGGAGAATAACGTGAAACCTTTATTTTCAGTGTTCCCAACCCTGTTATTAACTCTGGCATGTGCATTTCCAGTCCTCGCAGATAAAAGCAATAACATACTGGATTATGCCAGTACAAAAGATATTCGTGATATAAATCCCCATCTCTATTCTGGCGAGATGGCAGCACAAAACATGGTATTTGAATCTCTTGTATTAAATACCGAAAAAGGTGTTGCTCCTTATTTAGCACAACGTTGGGATATTTCCCCTGACGGCAAAAGTTATACTTTTTATTTACGCCATGATGTGACTTTTAGCGATGGTGAGCCCTTTAATGCTAGTGCCGTAAAACTAAATATTGATGCCATACTAGATAACTACGAACGTCATGCATGGTTAGAGTTAGTTCGCCAAATTGATAGTGTTGAAATTGTTGATGAATTTACCGTTAAATTAAATTTAAAAAATCCTTACTATCCAACATTAACTGAATTGGGTTTAACACGACCATTCCGTTTTATTTCGCCAAATTCATTTATTAATGGTAAAACAAAAACCGGGGTTGCGAACTATATCGGTACGGGACCTTGGGTATTAACTGAACATAAAAAAGACCAATACGCAGAATTTAAAGCGAACCCGAATTATTGGGGAGAAAAGCCCTTATTAAATGGGGTCATGTGGCGAGTGATCCCAGATCGACAAACTATGTTGCTTTCTCTACAAAAGGGAGATATTCAGCTTATTTTTGGTGCTGATGGCGACATGTTAGATATGGATTCATTTGAGGCCCTTATGGCGTCAGATAAATTTAAAACGGAAATGAGTGCGCCAATTGCGTCTCGTGCTATTGTTCTCAATAGTAGTCGCGAAATGACATCGAGCCAAAAGGTACGTCAAGCGTTGCAATATGCGGTTGATAAAGAGGGGATTGCACAAGGTATTTTAGCGGGCAGTGAAAAAGTCGCGAATACCTTAATGGCTCGTAGTGTACCTTATTGTGACTTTACCTCTCCAACGTATCGTTACCAGCCAATAAAAGCGATTGAGCTATTAGAAGCAGAAGGTTGGGTATTGCCAAAAGGTAAAACAATCCGCGAAAAGGAAGGCCAAAAATTACAACTATTACTCTCTTACAACGTGAATAACGCAGTAGAAAAAGAAATTGCTGAACTCATTCAAGATGATTTTAAAAAGATTGGTGTTGGTTTGACTATTTTAGGTGAAGAAAAACAAGCCTATTTAGATAGACAAAAAAATGGTGATTTCGATTTGCAATATTCGCTCTCATGGGGAACACCTTACGATCCGGCTTCTTTTGTTTCATCATTTAGAATACCTGCTCACGCGGATTATCAAGGGCAAAAAGGATTGGCAAATAAAGCTCAATTGGATGCCATGATTGGTGAGTTATTAATTACACCTAATGAAGCGCGTCGTCAGGAATTATATAAAACCTTGTTTACGTCATTAGCCGATCAAGCGGTTTATATCCCATTAACCTATTCACGTACTAAGGCTATCCATCGCAGTGAATTAGAAAATGTTGGCTTTAATCCGTCTCAATATGAAATACCGTTTGAAAAAATGCACTTTAAGCCGTAATTAAAGTGTTAATAACATTCACTCAGATAGGTGTGGCAGTTTACATAAAGGTGCCACACTGATTAAACTTTATGCTACGTTATATAATCTGGCGAATATTGGCGATATTTCCGCTGGCGCTGATGATTTCATTTATTGCTTTTATTCTGTTGGAATTAGCACCGTCTGATCCCGCGGAAGTGGCATTACGTGTCAATGAAATTGTTCCCACTCCCGAAGCCATTGAAGGAATGCGCCATGAATTAGGGTTAGATAAACCTTTTTTTACGCGTTATTTTTTATGGTTAATAGCTGGGTTTCAGCTTGATTTTGGGACTTCTTTTCTCACCAGAACGCCCGTTATTCAAGAAATGTTAAGAGCGTTGCCACCAACGCTTTGGTTGGCTTCTACGGCTTTATTCTTTACGATTATATTAGCACTGCCTTTAGCATTATGGTGTGTGGCTAAACCTCAAGGTTTTACAGATAAAAGCATTCGTTTTGTTGTCTTTATTCTAACGGCTATTCCTAATTATTGGTTGGGATTACTATTGATTTGGGGTGTTGCTGTTCATTTAGATTGGCTTCCTGTCAGTGGAATGTTATCGCCTCAATCTGTTATTTTGCCTGCATTGGCACTCTCTCTAGGGTATATCGGTACTTATTTACGGCTGTTAAGAGGGACGATGTTAAATCAATGGCATCAGCCTTATGTCTTTTATGCCAAAGCGCGTGGATTACCCGATAACCTTATTTTACGTCGCCATATTTTACGTAATTCACTCTATTCCAGTTTAACGGCGTTGGGCATGAGTATTCCAAAACTCATTGCCGGTACAGTCGTGATTGAGAATATTTTTGCATGGCCAGGCATTGGACGACTTTGTATTAGCGCTATATTTGGTCGTGATTATCCAATGATACAGGCCTATATTTTGCTGATGTCACTGTTATTTCTCTTTTTTAACTTTCTGATGGACGTTATTCAAATGATGGCCGATCCACGGTTAAGGAGATAATGATGTGGCAACTGTTTTGGCAACGACTTGCAAAAGACAAAAGTGCACAATGGTGTTTATTGGTGATCACGATTGTGGTTATTGCAGGAATATTCGCGCCTTGGTTAGCACCGCATGATCCCACTTTAACTTCAATACGTTTGAAATTTAAGCCTATGAGTTTTGATTATCCGTTAGGTACGGATAATTTAGGGCGCTGTATCTTCTCAAGGTTATTATTTGGTGTAAGGACTACGGTATTTTACGCCTTATTAGCCATGAGTGTGACATTAATCATTGGTTGGCTAATGGGCATGTTAGCTGGTTTTTTTCATGGCAAAACAGACACATTAATTATGCGATTATGTGATGTTGTTTTGTCATTTCCAGCAGAAATTATGATTTTAGCGCTAGTGGGAATAATGGGGCCGGGCATTGGTAATATTTTAATTGCCGTTATTTTAGTGAAATGGGCATGGTACGCCAGAATGATCAGAGGGGTTGTTCGTCAATATTCGCACCGTAATTATATTGCTTACGCTCGCGTGATTGGTGCACCTTCTCACCATATTTTACGACGCCACTTATTACCTGTGACTTTCGCTGAAACTATCGTCTTAGCATCCACCGATATTGGCAGTGTTATTTTAATGATTTCTGCGCTCTCTTTTTTAGGATTAGGAGTACAACCACCGACCCCCGAATGGGGAAATATGCTTAGTGAAGCAAAAAATGTCATGGTATTACACCCAGAGCAAATGCTACCTGCGGGGATTGCTATCACTCTTGTTGTCACCGCTTTTAACTTTTGGGGGGATTTTTTACGTGATGTGTTTGATCCCGATAATCGTCAGTCAGTAGGAGAAAAGCATGAACAACTTACTGACGCTTGAGCATGTTTCTATTTATCATAAAGAAAGTGGAAAGACACTGATTGAGGATATTTCTTTCTCAATACAGCAAGGGCGTACATTGGCTATTGTTGGTGAAAGTGGTAGTGGGAAAAGTGTGATCAGTAAAGCCATTATGGGATTACTACCAGAGTCATTGGCGATGTCTGGGCGTATTTTCTTTGAGGGACAGAAGATAAGTGATGAGATACATTTTCAACATCGAGCTTTATTGGGAACCTCTTTAGGTGTGATTGTCCAAAATGGTATGAGTGCGTTTGATCCTTTGATGAAAATAGGAAAGCAAATGAGCCAAACTTTAATCTACCATTTTTCCTATACTAAAAAACAAGCACTGGAAGAAACCCAGTTGGCGCTATCTCATGTTTTTCCTACTCAATTTCAATCTATTATGCAGGCTTTTCCTCATCAACTAAGTGGTGGGCAGTTACAGCGTGTGATGATTGCGATTGCACTCGCCTTGTCACCTAAATTATTAATTGCAGATGAACCAACAACGGCGCTTGATGCGCCTCTTCGTCGAGATATTTTAAAGCTCTTGCAACATGTGGTGACAACACGTCATTCAACACTCATGTTTATTTCTCATGATTTAGGGCTAGTTAATGAAATTGCCGATGATATCGTCGTGATGCAAGAGGGGAGAATGGTTGAATATGGTGAGAAAATAAGCGTTTTAACCTCACCAACACAAGCATATACGCGTTATTTAATTAATGCTAGAAAACAGCTTTCATTACGTTTTGCGCAATTGATTAATAAAAAAACATTTTAATATCATCATTATAAAAGAGTTGTTATGTTATTAAACGTTGAGAATATTAGTAAATTTTATATTCAAAAAAATAACACCCTATTAGGTGAGAAAGTGAAGGTTATCGACACACTCTCTTTTAATATTAATGCGAGTGAAGCTTTTGGTTTAGTGGGAGAGAGTGGCAGTGGTAAAAGCACCTTGGCACGTTTAATTTGTGGATTAGAATTACCAGATTGTGGTGCTATTTATTTGAATAATAAATCGGTGACAAAACGACTCCATCGCCAAGGTATTATTAGCATTGTTTTCCAAGATTATACAACATCGGTTAATCCTACATTAACGGTTGGCGAAATTATTGCTGAGCCAGTAAAAATACACTATCCAAGTATTCATCGTCAGGCGTTAGAAAACCTTATTTTTTCTTTTTTAGATAAAGTGGGATTACCTAAAAATTGTTATCAACGTTATATTTATGAGCTGTCAGGAGGGCAGGCGCAACGTGTATGTTTATGTCGCGCATTAGCCTCTTACCCTAAATTGATTGTATTAGATGAGGCATTGAGCTCGTTAGATATTCCTACGCAAGTGCAGATATTAGATTTATTAAAACAATTAAAAGATGAATTCCAATTATCTTATCTTTTTATTAGTCATGATATTCAAACAGTCGCTTATTTTTGCGATAAAGTGATGTTTTTTTTACAAGGAAAAAAGATGGAATTATGTGAGATAAATAAATTAGGTAATGTTACACATGACTATTCTAAAAAACTTATTCAGTCTGTTATCTAATTCATAAACAGCAATACCTTTAAGCATTGCTGTTTGCTGAATTTAATCTATTTAGAGATTATTCATTAAGTGTTCTTGTACGGCTTTTGCATCATTTGAGGCATTAAAATCAATACCAAAATCCAGTGTACCTTCTTTAAGTTCAATACTGCGAGGCGTGGCTTTAGAGCAGGTAATGTTTTGTATTTTTTCTTTTACTGTCTCTTGTGCGACTTTTGAGCTTCCACAGGTATTTATTACACCTTTTAGCCCCTCGCTACAATAACTATCAATCCCTATTGTTTTTAAATCATCAGCAGTAAATGCAGACCAATCAAAAGCCACTTTTATATTGGTATCGCAGCTTTTATTTAAATCGACAACACGAGATTGAATATTCTCTTCAAATTTTTTATATAATTCTTTTTCTGCTAATGACACTGAAAAAGCAGAAGAGGAAATAAGCAGTAGAGAGAGACTGACAGCAATATTTTTCAACATCATCAAATGCTCCAAAAATGAATGTATAAATTTAAATTAACTTATTAAAAATAAAACAATGGGAAGTTATAACAATAGGAAGATGATTATTTTTAGTGTCTAATTCTTTTTTAAATAATATTTTTAATTATTAGTGAGATATCTTTTAATAAAATCATTTTATGATAATCCTATTAATATTCTAATAAGTATTTTCACTCAATCATTCATTAAATGTTCGTTATATTTATAACGAACATAATCGATTCAGTTCTACACTTCAATTACCAATAAAGTGGAATAAATAAATTACCATTAAAATCAATAATTTATATTATTGATGTAGATCTGCATCACAAACTAATCTTATTGTGATTGTTTTTTCATCATGCTCGAATTAACTTGCTAACTCGAAGTAGCAAAAATTAGCATAGCGTTAGCAAATGATGAGGGTTCGCATGGAACAACAATATTTTATTGGCGTTGATGTTGGCTCAGCCAGTGTCCGTGCAGCGGTATTTGATAGCAATGGAAAGCGTTTAGGCTTTTCGGTTCGCCCTATTGCTCAATTCCGTCCGAAAACGGATTTCGTTGAGCAATCGTCCACCGATATTTGGCAGCAGGTTTGCACGACCGTAAAAGAGTCGGTGACGTTATCTGCTATTGATCCTATCCATGTGAAATCTATTGGTTTTGATGCCACTTGTTCTTTGGTTGCAGTGGGTAAAGACGGCAAAGGACTTTCCGTTTCACCAAGTGGAAAGGCAGAGCAAGATATCATCATGTGGATGGATCACCGAGCTGTACAAGAAACGGTAACTATCAACCTGACTAATGATCCTTCGCTACGATATGTCGGTGGTGAAGTGAGTATTGAAATGGAATTGCCCAAAATTCTGTGGTTAAAAAATCATTACCCAGAGCGTTATCAAAACGTATGGCGATTCTTTGATTTAGC
This sequence comes from Proteus sp. G2300, assembly GCF_009915965.1. NCBI lineage: Bacteria > Pseudomonadati > Pseudomonadota > Gammaproteobacteria > Enterobacterales > Morganellaceae > Proteus > Proteus sp. G2300. Next base: position 140,006 of record NZ_JAABNK010000007.1, on the reverse strand, counting down.
TGACTTTTTAGTGTGGAAAGCAACAACAGGGGATGTGGCAAGCACCTGCACATTAACCTGTAAATGGAACTATTTAGCACATCAGGGGCAATTTAGTGAAAGTTTGTTAGCCGATGTGGGGTTGGATGAATTATTAGAAAAAGTACCTCAAACCATTCTGGCATTAGGTGAACAAGCGGGTTGTTTAAATGAGTCTGTTGCCAATGCATTTGGCCTGCACAAGGGGGTGATTGTCGCTTCAGGCATTATTGACGCGCATGCGGGTGGTTTGGCATTAACGGCATCACAACCTGAAGGGAGTTTGGCGATTATCAGTGGTACGTCTAACTGTCATATGATTGTAAGCCAATATCCCATTATGGTACCCGGTGTTTGGGGGCCTTACTTTGGCGCGATGTTACCCGATTTATGGCTAAACGAAGGCGGTCAAAGTGCTGCTGGTGCGTTAGTTGAATGGTCTATCCGCCGTCATGAGTCATGGGCTGACTTAGAACAAGAAGCAAAAGAAAAAGGCGTTAATTACTATGTCTTATTGAACGAAGCGGTGGCTGAATTAGAAGAAATTGAACAATACCCAACCGCACAGTTCCATGTTTTAGCTGATCATCATGGTAATCGTTCTCCACGCGCCAATCCTGCAGCAAAAGGCATGGTGAGTGGATTAACGCTTGAAAGTGGCCGAGTTGCATTAGCGCGCTATTATCTGGCCACACTGCAATCTATTGCTTACGGTACACGTCATATTATCGATACGCTTGAAGATGCAGGACATCAAATTAATCGCATTGTGATGTGTGGTGGCGCGACGAAAAATCCATTGTGGCTACGCGAATACGCCAATGCGACAGGTCGTGAAATTCATTTAGCACAAGAAGAGGATGCGGTGAATTTAGGGGCTGCATTATTAGGTGCGGTTGCTTGCAAAGCCTTTGATGATTTCTCAAAAGCAGCCAGCGCGATGGTACGAGAAGGTGGCATTATCACACCCGATAGCGACACATTCGCCTTCCATCAAGCTAAATACCAAGTTTACTTGCAGATGTATCAAGATCAGCAGCGTTATAACGAAATGATGTCAGATTGCTGACCACCTGTTTTTCCGATTATGAACCGAGTTTACCTTACCAGGGATATCTTATGTTGAACTTAAATCTACCGAAATTACCGACAACCATCACAGCAGGTCAGAAAGAGATCCTGATGGTCACTAACGCAGACTTACGTGAGCCTGCGAACGTAACGTGCTGGCCTGTTCAGAAAAAATTTGAAGATAAACTGGCCACAGCATTAGAAGCTCAAGGTTACAAAATGAAGCGTGCTCATGAAATTAATGAAGCACGTGGTCATGGTTTTATCAGTAGTCAGCGTGAAGGTTGCGATATGTTTGCCGCTATCGATCCTGATGCACCGGTTATCGTGTTATTAACCGCATGGCAATATTCACACCATATTGCCTCTTCGTTAGCACACCATCGCGGTCCTATTTTACTGCTGGCTAACTTTGATGGTACATGGCCGGGTTTGGTGGGGATGTTGTGTTTAGCAGGGACGATGACCAGTTTAGGTAAAAATTATTCACGTTTATGGTCAGAAGCATTTGATGATGAATTTTTTGTAGATGGTTTAGCGACTTGGTTAAAATATGGTTATGTAAATCATAAGCTTAACTATCTTACAGATATTGCGCCAACACACAGGGTAATGGCGACAGAAGCCGGCGAAGTGGGTCGTAAAGTCGGCGAATACATAATTAAAAATAAAGAAATAATAGGTTTGTTCGATACATTCTGTATGGGAATGATTAATGGGGTCTTCCCACAACAGGCCATGATCAATATTGGTATGCCAATTGAATCCCTTTCTCAATCTGCGTTACTGGTCGAAATGGCGAAAGTACCGACAGAATTAAGAGAGGCGTGCTTACAGTGGTACGAGGATAACGGGATGACGTTTATGTTTGGTCAAGATGACAAAACTGAACTTACTCGTGAACAAGTGATGGAGCAGTGCGCCATGATGATTGCAATGGCGCGTTTCGTAAAACGTTTTGGTTTAACTGCGGTAGGTGTGCAATATCAGCAGGGCTTAAAAGATTGTTGCCCAGCGTCTGACTTTGCAGAAGGAGCTATTGGTTCGACAGCACGTTTCCCACTGCCAGATGAAAACGGTGAAATTATCTGCCCTAACACGCCAATCCCTTGTATCAACGAAGTGGACATGGGGACGGCTATTCCTCAAACGATGTTATGGCGTTTATTAACATCATTAGGATTACCGGCAGAAACCACACTGCATGACATCCGTTGGGGGAGTGAGTACGAAGGAACATTCTACTGGGATATGGAAATTTCAGGTTCGGTTCCTTTTGAACACCTCAAAGGTGGCTTAAAAGGTGCAACAGGTTATCGTCAGCCTCCGATGTTCTTCCCTAAAGGGGGATCAACTATCGCCGGTCAAGGTAAAGCAGGGCGCTTGTTATGGGCTCGTGCACACTATGAAGGCACTGATGTGATTATGCATATCGGTACGGGTGTGGCGGTAGAATTACCTGAAGCAGAATTTGAACGTCGCCGTAGAGCAACCAACTACGAATGGCCATTATTAAACTGTACGTTAGATGGCGTAACGCGTGATGACCTTATGGCGGGACATCAAAGTAATCACATTACTGTGGCTTACATTGATGAAGATAAATTGGCGTTTGTGCTTAAAGCCTTTGTTGCTCAAGCATTGACTCAAGGTATTCAAGTGAAAGTGGCAGGCGATGCCATTAATCTACTGTAAGGAATTGATGATGAGCCAGCAAAAATACGTCGGTGTTTGGCCTGTTATGCTAACCCCTTTTGATGCCAAAGGGGAGATTGATTGGGCGTCGTTAGAGCGCCTTGTAGACTGGTATATCGATTCTGGTGTACATGGACTCTTCGCCGCCTGCCAATCAAGCGAAATGTTTTATTTAAGTGATGAGGAAACTCAAGCACTTACCCGCTTTATCGTTGAAAAAGCAGATGGAAGAGTACCTGTAGTGGCTTCGGGTCATACTGCAACCGCATTAAGTCAGCAAAAAGAACAATTGCAGGCAATGGCGGGTACAGGTGTCGATGGCGTCATTATGATCAGTAATCGCTTAGCGCTTATTGGTGATTCAGATGATAAAGCGCTGGAAACACTGCAAGTCTTAACCAATGTGGTACCAAAAGAGATTGATTTGGGCATTTATGAATGCCCTCATCCTTACAAACGCTTGTTATCTGAAGAGATTGTAGAGTGGTGTGCGCAAAGTAATCGCTTTACTTTTATTAAAGACACCTGCTGTTCTCTACCCATGATAGAGCGTCGTTTGGCATTATCAAAAGGAACTCGCTTGCACCTTGCAAACGCCAATAGCCAAACGCTATTAGCTTCATTCCAAGCAGGATGTCAGGCATATAGCGGTGTTATGGCTAACTTCCATCCAGAGCTTTATGTTTGGCTTTATGAAAATTGGAAGGATAAACCGGAGCAGGCTGCAGTATTAGCTGATTATTTATCAACAGCAGCGATGACCGAAACACTGGATTATCCAGCATGCGCTAAATATCATCAGCGCCTGATTGGTAATTTCAGCACTCTAGTCTGCCGTTCCCGTAACAGCAGTCAGTTTGAAAACTCATTTTTCCCTTCTGCCGTCAATAGCATGACTGCATTAGGTGAAAATATGAAGAAGTGGCTTTCGTTAGATTAATTTAGGACACAGGAGTAGGAATATGCCTTTCGTGATGAAGGAAACCCAGTTTGTGCTTGATAATGCGCATTCACTTTTTAATCACTGCCATGCTTCAACGATTGTGCGTGTGCCTAACTCTGAGCGTTTGTTAACCGCTTTTTTTGCTGGCGATAAAGAAGGTAGCGGTAATACCGCTATCTGGCTGGCGCTAAAAGAGGGCGATCATTGGCAACACGCTCAACCTGTTGTTAAAAATCCGGGTGTTGCGCACTGGAATCCAGTTTTACATGTTGACCCATCAACAGGTAATATCTGGCTGTTTTATAAAACGGGTCCCGATGTACATAGTTGGACGACCCAATACGTTATCTCGAAGGATGGCGGAAATAGCTGGAGTTTACCGAGTGAATTGGTTTCTGGTGATGTAGCACCTAGAGGTCCTGTGAAAAATAAAGTGTTAGTGATGTCGAATGGCGAGTGGTTGGCACCAGGTTCGGTTGAGGATGACCAATTCTGGGATGCGTTTGTCGATATATCGAGTGACAACGGCCAACACTGGTTGCGAGTGGATATTCCGATTGAACATCATAAAGGTGGGCAAACGGAACATGAAATCTGGCAAGGTTTAAAGGATGATGCCTTATGGGAGACTGATCTACAACGTGTTTTTCAATGGGATGGCGTGATACAACCAACACTATGGGAATCCCAGCCTGGGCATGTGCATGCCATGATGCGGAGTACGCGCGGTACTATTTATCGTAGCGACTCAACGGATTATGGACGCAATTGGTGTCCGGCTTATGCAACAATATTACCAAATAATAATAGCGGCATTGATGTCGTCTCCTTCGCAGATGGTCAGCTGGCATTGGTGTATAACCCGAATTCAGGTAACTGGAGCCGTCGTTATCCCATCTCTGTCAGTCTTTCATCCGATAATGGCAGTACTTGGTCTGAACCATTCGATTTACTCGATGGGGAAGGCGAATTTTCATATCCGGCTATTGTTGCTGAAAACAATACCCTACACGTGACCTTTACTTGGAATCGAAAAAACATTGTTTATCAGCAACTAATGGCTACTCAATAAAAATGTGGAGAAAGGGTTTTATGAAAAAGAGTCTACTCGCAGCGTTGGCGATTACGATGACACTGGGCATGGGGAATGCAGTTGCCCAACAGTTAACGTATCCTACAAAAAATATTGATGTCATTATCCCGAAAAATCCGGGTGGTGGTACTGATACTTCAGCGCGTACTATTACTGAATTTGCTAAAGATGTGATGCCGGCAGGCCGTATTTTCGTGCCAGTCAATAAACCCGCTGGTAATGGTTTAACAGGGCTAATTGAAGTTGCAAATGCACGTCCAGATGGTACGAAATTAGTGATGACTACCGTTGAATTAGCAATGTTCCCACATCAAGGTAAATCACCGGTTACTTATAAAGACTTTACGCCAATTGCAACAACAATTGCCGATCCTGTGGTATTAGTTGTTAATGCCGATTCACCTTATAAAACGTTACAAGAGTTTATTGATGGTGCTAAAGCAAACCCAGGTAAGTTAAAAGTGGGTAACTCAGGTATGGGCGCAATTTTCCATCTAGCAGGTGTGAATATCGAACGTACTACAGGTACTAAATTTAATCATATTCCTTATAACGAAGGGACAGGCCCTTCAATCGCAGCATTAGTGGGTAACCATATTGATGGCGTGTTGACCACACCAGGTGCGGTTAAATCTCAGGTTGATGCGGGTATTTTACGCGTTCTTGGTGTAATGGATGAGCGTCGTTTCCCATTATTCCCAGCAGTACCAACCTTTAAAGAAGCGCTGAAATTAGATACTAACGTGAAAATGCGTGCTTGGGCCGTTTTAGCAACAACAGCAGGCGTACCAGATAACGTGAAAAATGAGTTAGTGGGTGCATTCTCTGAAGTTGTTCAAAAACCAGAGTATCAAGAAGCACTGAAAAAACAAGGTATTATGCCTGTATTTATCACTGGTGATGATGCTTACCAAATGATGAAAGAAGACCACGAGATGTATGCTGAGTTAATTTCAGCAACCCTGAAAAAATAACTTTTCTATTATTATAAACCACCCTACCTGTTACGGCAGGTAGGGTCGGGGAGATCCCGACATGACAAAAATCAATACAATCATCGGTGCGATTTCAGTGGCTTTCGGGGCACTTATTATCTATCTCTCCCGTGATATGAGCATGTTTGATGATTATGGTGTACCAGGGGAACGTTTCTGGCCTTATGGTTTAGCCATCTTATTTATTTTACTGGGGATTTTTCAATGGATCAGTATTGTGGTTGATAAAATTAAACACGTACATAAGTCTGTTGATCTAAGTTCTACTGCAGTTAAACGCGCTTATGGTTTAGGCCTCTTTATGTTGGTCTATGCCACGGGTTTGCACTTTTTTGGTTTTATTGTTCCGTCACTGCTTCTTATCCCAGTCATTATGTGGCTGATGAATGAAAGAAAACCTATTGCATTGGTTGTTATTCCCGTTGTGATGGTTGCTGCCGTTTATGTCTTCTTTGACATTATCTTTAATTCACCTCTGCCAACTTCCGTCTTTTTTGAATAAGCGGTAAAGGAGCTTTGAGATGGAAATATTAGACGCTTTAATGGTCGTTTTCACTCTGGAAACGATAACGATGATCCTGTTAGGGGTGTTCGCGGGTATTATTATCGGCGCATTACCCGGTTTAACAGTGAATATGGGTATTGCATTGCTACTCCCATTAACCTACTCCTTCCAAGGAATGACAGGAATACTTCTGTTATTAGGAATGTATTGTGGTGCCGTGTATGGTGGCTCAATTACCGCGATCTTGATTAGTACGCCGGGTACTCCCGCTTCTGCTGCAACGGTATTAGACGGTTATCCAATGGCGAAAAAAGGAGAAGCAGGACGAGCACTGGGCTTATCCACAATGGGGTCTATGTTTGGGGGGGTCTTTAGTACGATTGCCTTAATTGTGATAGCCCCTCAATTGGCAAAAGTGGCGACGGGTTTCTCTGCAGCTGAGTATTTTGCACTTGCAGTATTTGGCATAAGTATTATTACCAGTGTATCATCGCAATCGATTGTGAAAGGATTAATGGGTGGCGCAATAGGGCTTGTGATTGCAACCATTGGACTTGATCCGATGACATCAGGGCCTCGTTTTACTTTTGATACCGTTTATTTAATGGGGGGGGTTTCGTTTATTCCTATTTTGGTTGGTTTGTTCGCTTTCTCTCAAGGTTTGATTAGCTTTGAAGAAGAGTACCGTGAGCGCAAACAGAAGAAGAGTGAAAAAATTAATGCGCGTATTCACCGTGTATTACCAACATGGGCTGATTTTAAACGTGTGTTACCAACGTACTTCCGCTCATCAGCCATTGGTACAACGATTGGCGCAATTCCAGGAACGGGGGGAGATATATCATCATTTATCTCTTATAACGAAGCGAAACGTTGGTCTAAACACCCTGAAGAATTTGGTCACGGTTCACCTGAAGGTGTTTCAGCGCCAGAAGCGGGTGCAAACTCAGTAACAGGTGGAACCATGGTGCCTTTAATGACCTTAGGTATCCCAGGTGATGGCGCAACTGCCATTATTATGGGGGCATTTATGGTTCAAGGATTGGCATTAGGGCCTCAGCTTTTTACTGACAATCCTGTTGAAGTAAACAGCGTTTTTATTGGTTTAATGGTGGCGAATATTTTCCTCGGTATCTTAGGTTTCTTATGTATGAAGCTCTTTGTTCGAGTGATGGATGTGCCACGTCGTGTATTAGTGCCTATTATCTTTGTATTGTGTAGTGTTGGTGCTTATTCTGTAAACCATAGCATCATTGATGTATTTGTAATGATGGGTGCGGGATTGTTAGCTTATATTATGATAAAGCTCGACTTTTCCATGTCTCCGGTGGTTATCGGGATTATTTTAGGGCCGATGGCAGAATCAAACTTACGTCGTGCTTTAATGATGTCTCAGGGGGATTTATCCATTCTCTATACACGCCCAATTACTGCGACATTTTTAGGTATTGCAATATTGACGTTGATCCTGCCAATTATTGGACCTTCGTTAAAAACAATGTGGAAGAAATGCCGAGCTAAACCTGCTCAGTAAAGGTTAACTGGCCCTCATCATTAAGATGAGGGCAACAATATCAATGATGGAATATTAATGGCAAAAACAGTTGAACAGATTGCAAATGACCTGAATTTGTCTATTACCACAGTCAGATTGGTATTAAATGGCAAAGGTGATCAATACCGGATCAGTGCAAAAACGCAAAAGAAAATAGCGGATTATGTTGAGGTATTTGGTTATACCGTTAATCATGCAGCAAGAAGCTTAAAACTTAATAAAACAGATACTTATGGATTAGTTGTCCCTCGTCTCTCTAACCCATTTTTTGCTGCTCTAGCTGAAAAGCTGGAGATGCATTGTCACCAAATTGGTTGCCAACTCACCATTAGTTGTACTTATGGTGATATCAAAAATGAAAATAAACTTGTTAAATCAATGGATGAACGCAACGTTGATGGTATTTTTATTGTTTCATCCAGCCGAAAAAATCAGTTACACCATGTTAAACATCGTCAAAAACCTCTCGTTTTCTTAGATAGAGACTTTTCTGTGAGTGATGCTATTTGTGTGGCATCAGATAACTGCGACAGTGGAGCTCAACTGACAAGAGCGATGATAAAGCAAGATGCGCCAATCCATTTTTTTGCGGGAGATGCGCTACTGCCCACCATTGCAGCGCGTTTACGAGGTTATGTACAAGCAATAAAAGGGCATTATGGCGATGATAGTCGTGTAACGGTTTCTTATGCTGAACATAATACAACTAAAGATGGTGAACAGATGATGAAACAGTATTTAGAGCAACATCAGCAAATACCGTCTCATTTTATTGCCTCATCACTGCCTATTCTTGAAGGCCTATTAAGTGTTATTCGTCAACGTGAAGGCGTTATTCCGGCATATCTTCATATTGGTACATTCGATGACCATGTGATGTTAAGTTTTTTACCTAATAATGTGTGGTCAATGAAGCAAGATGAGGCTTTATTGGTCGAAAAAGCCTTTGAAATAATGTCTGCAAAGATAGCAGGCACCGCAGTTAAATCCCCTGCATTGATAAAAACACAGCTTATCGAGCGTCTAATTTCTACCCAGTGAGTCAATTAAATTGCTTATTCGCCTCACTTTGTGAGTAATATAGCAAGATTAATTGACTCATCACTGTATAAATAAAACACAATAGGAACATTAGTCTGTTCATTTTATTGTTATTCTTTTTTTTGCTTTTATAAATGCACGCTACTCTATTGATAGCGCCTTAACAAAAATAAGGGCTCTTGATTATCTGTAATCAGAGGCTCATAATTTAAGCGAATAGTTCCATTTTATTAATATAAAAGGATATTAAAGAAAGATGAACGATGATGTTGACCGATGTCCTGAGTGTGAAGTAAGGGCATATTATACGGATGATTTTGTTCGTGTTTACCAAGCCTATTCTAATACTATTGCTCAGAGCGCAGTCGCAAACGGAACATTTGTTTCGCCCCCTTTTAGTATGACCCGTATGACGTGGGTTAAACCCTCCTTTCTTTGGATGATGTACCGCTCTGGATGGGGACGTAAAGACGCTAATCAAGCTTCTATTCTTGCAGTTGATATTACGCATGAAGGCTTTCAAGAGATGCTGACACAAGGCGTTGTAAGTCATTTTGACCCAGATCGCTATGTCAGTGCTGAAGCGTGGAAAGAGGCTTCGGAAACGAGTAATATCCGCATTCAGTGGGATCCTGAACGCGATATTTACCTCAATCGACTCAGCTACCGTACTATCCAAATTGGTTTACGAAATCAAGCAGTTGAAAAATATTGTAAAGAGTGGATTGTAAATATTACGGATATTACTGATAAGGTACATAAAATAGATGCGTGTATTGCGAATGGTGATCTCGATACTGCATACAGCCTATTGCCAGTAGAAAAACCCTATCACTTTGGTGAGTAACTCATCAGAATGTCACCCCCGCTTTATTGGCGGGGTATTGTGCCGATTTATGCCCTAACAAGCTCAGGGCGAACTCCTAGCGTATGGCAAATAGCATAGGTTAACTCTGAACGATTAAGCGTATAAAAGTGGAAATCTTTTACCCCTTCACGACTTAAGATCTTCACCATATCAATTGCAATCGAAGCACCTACCAGACTACGCGTTTCAGGATCATTATCTAATCCATCAAACATTTTATTCATCCATCCCGGAATTTTAACATTGGTTAAACCTGCAAAGCGCTTGAGCTGTTTAAAATTAGTCACCGGTAAAATTCCTGGCACAATTTCGACATCAATACCCGTTGAAACACAGCGGTCACGGAAACGCAAATAGCTTTCGACATCAAAGAAAAACTGAGTGATGGCGCGATCAGCTCCTGCATCTACTTTTCTTTTTAGATTAATTAAATCCGCTTGTGCACTTTTTGCTTCAGGGTGCACTTCAGGGTAAGCCGCTACAGAAATATCGAAATCACCCACACCTTTAAGTAAATGGACTAAATCCGTGGCATACATCTCGGGTTTTTGTGTGTTATCGGGTAAGTCTCCTCGTAAGGCGACAATATGGCGAATACCACTTTGCCAATAATCTTGTGCGATATGTTGTAGCTCTTCACGACTAGCATCAATACAGGTTAAGTGTGGTGCAGCTTCTAACCCTGTGCGTTCTTTGATCCCTTTAATAATGGAGTGCGTTCTGTCTCGTTCGCCAGAGTTTGCCCCATAAGTCACAGAAACAAAGCTGGGTTTTAAGGTATTTAAACGCGCAAGAGATTGCCAAAGGGTATTTTCCATCTCTTCAGTACGAGGGGGAAAAAATTCAAATGAAACTTGGATCTGGCCATCTAATTCAGCAAGATTTTGGTTTAATGCTTCATGTTGGCTTGCGTGATAAAAGCTCATACCTGTACCTCATCAATCTTTTACTGTGTTGTTATTCTTATTTAAGTATTACTACTCACTTACCCATCTAACCATTTAGACGTCTAGATGTAGATTCTCTTAATTAGGTTATTTAGTCAACAATTATTCACCTTGTTTTTGATGAGGATAATTCAATCGGAATGAGAGAAAGCTTCATGTTGCAATCTGCTTTATGATAAAAACAAGCACATTAAGAGGTAAGCCTTCTGATTTTTCTTCTACAATAAAGCTAATTAATGTATTGATGAGGAGCAATATGATCACTTGTAAACGTGTTTATGATGATAAAGACGGTGAGCATGAAGGTTATCGTGTATTAGTCGATAGGCTCTGGCCAAGAGGCGTGAAAAAGACAGATTTTCATTATGATGAATGGAATAAAGGTGTTGCGCCTTCGACTGAACTGCGAAAATGGTTTCATGGCGGTGGTGGAGATTTTGCTGAATTTACGCAACGTTATACGCAAGAATTAATAGCTACACCTGAGCATTGGCAATCGCTTATTGCAATAGCTAAAGAGCAACCATTGGTATTACTTTATTCAGGCAAAGATAAGCAACAAAATAATGCTACGGTATTAAAAGCTTTTTTAGAAAAACAACTTAAATAGTCATTAACGGGTTGTATATTGATTTTCTTGCTATGAAAAAAGTAAAAAAAAGTGGCGCGGTATTCGGCGCCACAAAAATTGCTAATAAAAACATCGAACAGAGTCAGAGAATAGTTATTACTACTCTTATGAATTTTGAGTATTTTCCACTAACCATTGGCTAATACGTTGTTTTTGTTCGTCATTCAACCACATGCCGAGTTTAGTACGACGCCAAATAGCATCATCTACTTCGATAACCCATTCATGTTTCACTAAATAACGTAATTCAGCTTCATACAGATTATGGCCAAAGTTTTCGCCCATTCCTGTTAAATCAGTAACGCCTTCAAGTAGCAATTCAGTGTTGCTACCATAAGTACGCGCAAAGCGTAGCGCTAAGGCTTCTGGTAACCATGGATGACGTTGGCGAATCAAACGTGAATAACCATCACGATCATAGCCTTCTAAATTACCACCGGGTAATTGACCATTTTTAGTCCACGCTTTGCCCATGTTAGGGAAATAAGTGATTAATTTATCAACAGCATGTTCACCTAATTTACGATAAGTCGTTAATTTACCACCAAATACAGATAACAGTGGTGTTTTACCATTGTCATCATGAACATCTAATGTATAGTCACGCGTAATAGCTTGTGGTGAATCTGACTCATCATCACATAATGGACGCACACCTGAATAATCCCAAACAATATCTTCTTTCGTCAGTTGTTTCTTAAAGTGATCATTGTAGACTTTCAGTAAATACTGAATTTCATTGTCATCAATCGCCACATCTTTCGGGTCTCCTTTATATTCCACATCGGTAGTACCAATGATAGAGAATTCATCCATCCACGGAATAACAAAGACAATACGGTTATCTTCGTTTTGTAAGATATATGCTTGTGGTTCGTTATGTGCACGAGGAATGACAATATGGCTACCTTTAATTAAACGGATACCATAAGGTGATTTTAGTTTTAAACCTTCATCAAATAAGGTTTTAACCCAAGGGCCAGCCGCGTTTACTAAGGCTTTGGCTTGATAGCGAGATGTTTCACCTGTACGTAAATCTTGAGCCTCTACCATCCATAAATCATTTTCACGCCAAGCGCGGGTGACTTTCGTGCGTGTGCGCACTTCACCACCACGACGGGCGATTTCTTGCGCATTTAATACCACTAAACGTGCATCATCAACCCAGCAGTCTGAATATTCAAAACCGCGCGTTAATTCTGGTTTTAAAACAGAGTTTGCGCCAAATTTAATGCCTTTACTGCTTGGTAAACTTACGCGCTTTCCGAGGTGATCATAAAGGAATAGACCAATGCGGATCATCCAAGCTGGGCGTAAGTGTGGTTGGTGTGGCAGGCGAAAACGCATAGGAAATGCGATATGTGGTGCTAAGCGCAATAACACTTCACGTTCTGCCAGTGCTTCACTCACTAAGCGGAATTCGTAGTGTTCTAAATAACGTAAACCACCATGGATCAGTTTAGAGCTCGCGGAAGATGTCGCACTTGCTAAGTCTTGAGCTTCCAGCATAAGTACTGAAAGGCCTCGGCCAGCTGCATCCGCCGCAATTCCAGCGCCGTTTATTCCGCCGCCGATGACAATCAAGTCTTGAGTTTTCATAACATCCTCCTACGAATGCGCGAAACAATTCTTTAATGTTCGTTTTCGCTCATAATTGTAATGAAGTTTGATGAAAATGCCAACTATATAACTGATAAAAAACATAACCGCGTGATATGGATAACAATTTATTATCATATCCACATAACTTGTGTGCTTATTGGAAATAAGCAACATTGTTAATGTATTAATAGAAAAGAGAGAGAATAGAAGGGGTTAATCGAGTTTGACCGTGAGTCGATAAAAAAAGTACCTGGATAGGTACTTTTCGAGGGCGTTTATTTAATTAACATAATTCGAGTTGAACGTTGTGCTGTTCAACAATTTTTTGGATCCCTGCTGGTGGCTCTTGATCGGTAAATAAGTAATCGATCAGATTCATATTGCCTAAGTTCACCATTGCATTACGCCCAAATTTAGAATGGTCAGTGACCAACATAACACAGCGTGAGTTTTCGATAATTGCGCGTTTAGTGCGAACTTCGTGGTAATCAAACTCAAGCAATGAGCCATCCATATCAATACCACTTATCCCTAAAATACCGTAATCAAGACGGAATTGAGAGATAAAATCAAGTGTTGCTTCACCGACAATCCCCCCATCTCGTGTGCGTACTTCACCACCCGCAAGGATCAAACGAAAATCTTCTTTACCCATAAGTAACGTTGCTACATTAAGGTTGTTAGTCACTATACGGAGGTTTTTATGATTAATAAGTGCATGCGCAACGGCTTCAGGCGTTGTGCCAATATCAATAAACAGTGTTGCGCCATCAGGAATTAAACTCGCCACGCGTTGTGCAATTCGTGATTTTTCATCAGACCACATAATTTTACGATCATGATAAGCGGTATTTACTGAGCTTGACGGTAATGCAGCACCACCGTGATGGCGTTGGATTTTGTTCTTTTCCGCTAATTCATTTAAATCACGTCGGATGGTCTGTGGGCTGACTTCAAAATGCTCCACCAACTCTTCAGTGCTGACATAGCCCTGCAGGCGTACCAGTTCAATGATGGCATCATGTCGTTGCGTTTGCTTCACAGGTGTCCCCTAATGTTAAAAATATCATGTTCATTTTATTATGATCTACGAGATAATTGATGTCGATTATCCCACAAAGCCATCAATAAGCCGATAAGGAAGCCTGCAAAATGTGCAGCATTTCCAATAGAGTCACCTAAAACGCCCATATAACCTGCAATAATCCACAAAATCGAAAAGACAATTAAGCCTGTTGGAGCACCGATACCTTTTTCGGGATGACGTATTCCCGTTAAGCCAACATAGCCAATTAATGCATAAACAACACCAGATAGCCCGCCAAAGTTGGAATCTGTAAACAAGGATTGTGCCCAATTACTAAAGAGCGCAGAAACGAGCATGATCACAAATAATTTACCCGTGCCCAATTGCTGTTCTGTTTGACTTGCGAGATACCACCACATAGCAAGATTAAAGGCGATATGCATTAGTGAAAAATGAATAAATGCCGGAGTAATATAGCGCCAGACTTCAAGGTTTAAGCTCTCTTCATAAGGCCATGCTAGATATAGCATGACATTATAGTCACCAACCACTTGTTGCCAGATAAAAACCAAGATACATAAAATAATGACCAGTACGGTTAATGGGCCTGATTGTTGCACCATATTTTTTATCGAAAAAGTAGGGCGATATTTTATACCCGTATTTTGTGGATTGCCTGTTTGCCAACTTGCGGCTTGATAGCGCGGGTGAAAAGGCTCACGTAGAAACGTGTTAAGTTCTTTTTCAACCATTTCCAACTGATGTTGGTCTTCTAACCAAAGTGAGATTTGCTGATTTTCATTTTTTGCATGAATTCGCACACCTTTTGTTGCCATATAATTGACAAATAAATCAGCAGCTTGAGGGTTGGAAAGCGTAATAATGTGGATCATTGACAAAACTCATCCGTCGTTATTGCAGAGATGTTATCGCTTGTGGAAACTCTCTTTGCCATGCTTCAAAACCACCATTAATGCTATAAACGGTTTCAAAGCCCATATTAACCAGATATTGAGCCGCACCTTGACTGCTATGACCGTGATAACACATCACCATAACAGGAACATCAAAGTCAGCATCTTGTAAAAATTGATTTAGCGTTTCATTGGTGAGATGAAATGCATTTGTCGCATGACCAGCACGATAACTTTGAGGATCTCTCACATCGACTAAAACGGCCGATTGAGATACCCAAAGTTGATAGGCTTGTTCAATGCTTAGAAATTGAAACTTATCCATAATTGTCTTATTTATTATATTGTTAATTAATTTATTTGTTCTGAGCGAGAGAACGATACATTTATCATAGCGCCAAATGGGTAAAGATGACGTTACTCTTTGTAAATGATTATTTTAATACAAAAATCCCCCATGATATCCATGCAGGTGAGTATCATAGGGGATTTGATACTGAAGGATCAGTAGTAGGAGTGTTCACCACGTTGGTGTTCAGTTAAATCTTTCACACCTTTTAATTCATTAGGGAACAGGTTTAACAGTTCTTTCTCGATGCCATCTTTTAGGGTGACATCAATCATTGAACAACCGTTACAACCACCACCGAATTGTAAGATAGCATAGCCATCTTCAGTGATTTCCATCAGACTCACGCGACCCCCATGACCCGCTAATTGAGGGTTAATTTGTGATTGCAATACGTATTCAACGCGTTCAATTAACGGTGCATCAGCATCAACTTTACGCATTTTTGCGTTAGGGGCTTTTAGGGTTAATTGTGAGCCTAGTTGGTCAGTAACAAAGTCGATTTCAGCATCTTCTAAGAAAGGTGCACTGATATCATCAACATACGCAGACAGTTTCTCAAATTGAATTTCAGTATCGTTTGGTTCTACAGCATCCGGTGGGCAGTATGAAACACCACATTCAGCATTAGGTGTGCCTGGATTGATAACGAATACACGGATTTGGGTGTTGGGTTCTTGGTTAGCCAGTAGTTTGGCAAAATGCGCCTGTGCGGCATCAGTAATAGTAATCATATCGTCTTGCTCAATAGTTGACTGTTCTGGTTGGTTATCATACGCCCAATTGGCGGTTAACTACAAGGTTCGACAAATCGCCCATACCTCAACAGAGCGTGCTCCCGCACGAAATAACAAGGGTACGATAGAATTTAATGTCGCACCTGTAGTGATAACATCATCAATTAGTGCCAGATTTTTCCCTGATACCGACACTGTGTTATTTAATACAAATGCATGTTTTAAATTTTGTTGCCTTTGCTTGGCATTAAGATGCGTTTGCACCAGTGTAGCACGAGTTCTTATCAGGGTATCAGGTTGATAAGCACAATTTAGCCACTTAGCCAAAGGCTTAGCTATAGCTTCTACTTGCTCAAAGCCTCTAGACCAACGGCGATGGCGATGTGAAGGAACGCTAATAATGCTATCCGGTTTTTGCACTAGGTTTTCTCGCCGATGTGAAAGCCATCGCAATAAAAAAAGTCGTGCGAGACATAAGGCTATTTGAGGGCGAGGAGCGTATTTATAAAGGTGTAATAATTTATTTAGTGGAGGTTGATAATCTGTGACTGTCAACATCTGTTTCCATGGAGGGGGGGATTGTAAGCAACGCCCACATAAAATCATAGAATGAGAGGATGGATATAAACAGCAAGGACAACGATTTCGTTGTGTTGGTAGATGTCGAATGCAACTCGAACAAATACCTTTAGTATCATAATGTAAGGGTTGACGACATAACCAACAATATCCTGCTATTGTTATCCACATAATGAATATCCCTGTAAAAGAGAAGAGAGCATAACAATGAATAAATTGTATTGGCAGACAATCGGTGAAGGAAAAACAGATCTTGTGCTGCTGCACGGATGGGGGCTGAATGCACAGATCTGGCAATCATTAATACCGAGATTAACCTCGCATTTTACACTTCATCTCGTTGATTTACCGGGTTATGGTCGTAGCCAAGGTTTTCCTGCTCTTACATTAAAGGAGATGGCAGAAATTGTTTTTGCAAAAGCCCCTGATAATGCAATTTGGTTAGGATGGTCTTTAGGCGGATTAGTTGCTAGTCGTGTTGTTTTAGATAACCCCAACAATGTGCAAGCATTGATCACAGTGGCTTCTTCACCTTGCTTTGGTGCTCATGAGGATTGGCCGGGTATCAAACCTGAGGTTTTGAAAGGATTTGAACAGCAACTAAATGAGAATTTTCATCGCACAGTTGAGCGCTTTTTAGCGTTGCAAACATTGGGCACACAAAGTGCCCGTGAAGATATGAAAGCATTAAAATCAGTGGTATTAGAGCAACCACTCCCTTCTGTTGAGGTGCTTAATGGTGGATTAGAAATTCTGCGTACTGAGGATTTACGAGAAGAATTGAAAACGTTGAGTTGTCCTTTTATCCGTTTTTACGGTTATTTAGACGGTTTAGTTCCTCGAAAAGTGGCCGGATTATTAGATACTCTTTATCTACATTCACCTTCTGTTATTTTCCGTAATGCGGCTCATGCACCGTTTATTTCACATCCTGATGAATTTACTCAAGCGTTAATTGAGGCTTGTGAAATAGCATCATAGTTATCACCCAAAACTGCCCATACTTGAGGGCAGTTTTGAGAGTTTATAACTCTATATTTTCAATGTGGTTTTCGACACTATAAGATGTTTCACAAATCGGTGGATTTTTAATAGTGTCAAAAACAGGGCAAGTACGTTCAATAAAAGCGATAAATGCGGCGATCTCTTCTTCACTATTATCAGCTTGAATAAAAAAGTGCGTCGTAATTTTACTAAAGCCGATTTTGGCTTCTTTATTTTTTCCCGTAAAACCATCGGTATCTAATTCGCCTTTAACTTCAATGCGAATATCGTTGAGATTAATTTTATGCATACGCGCAAAGCTTTTGGCGACAATTCCCTTACAAGCACCTAATGTACCTAATAATGCTTCAACAGGATTCATTGCACTGTCTTTTCCACCTAATGACAAAGGTTCATCAAGTAAAAATTGAAACTGGCGTGATGCACATTGCATCTGTAATCCACCTTGTTTGCCGGTCGTAATAGTCGATGAAAATTCAGTTATTGGCATAATTTCATATTCTTATAGAGTGAAGTAACAATAGACGTCTTTACGTCTATATCTAAAGAATTATGCCGTGATAGTTAGGAAAGTAAATCATTAAATAGGAAGATGAAAATGATTCATCTTAAGCATTAGATAAAAACCCCTACATAAAGTAAGGGTTTTTATGATGGAATTTATCAATTTGTTAGGTTAATTGATAAAGTTTTGCCTGGCAGGCAGTGGCTTCAGGGCAATGTTTGCAACTGCCTGTAAAGCACTCTTCTACATCGACTTCTTGAAGCTTACCCATCAATGTGAGCCGTTCTAGCATTGCTTGTACCAAAGGTTCAGGCATATTGAGTTGATGGCTGATAAGACGGGCATCGGCTCGACCATTAAGGGCGATACAATCACGGACTTCTATCAAACTGGCCATCTTACTTTTCCTTTGCTACTTAGTGACAACTACCTTTTGAACAACATTGTTTAGCCAATGAAGGCTTATTGCTTAAGTTAATTGTTAGACGACTACGCGCATTACGCAACAAGATAAATAGAATTAAGTTAAAGATCACCACGGCAGCAATGGTTATGCCACTACTTTGCGGATGCTCACTAAAGGTTGCTACTTGATAGAACAGTGCTGCCAGTGAGTAAGCAATATTTAATCCCCAAAGAATAGAGAAGGTCATCCAGCCACGGCTTGTTTCACGAGCAATCGCACCCATTACTGAAACACAAGGTACATACAGTAAAACAAAGATTAAGTAGCTGTATGCGGCAATGCCGGAGCCAAATTTAGCACCCATGGTACCCATAGTGCCGGTATCCATTTCACCATCACCTTTACTTGCTTCAATTGGATTAGAAAGTGCAGCTAGGGTAAAGGTCTCTTTTAAGCTATCCCATGTTTCACCAAAGGCGTCACCAATTTCACCCCAGAGATCGAATTCTTCAGGATCAAAAGGCTCGTTCACAATGCTTTCTGCGGTATAAAGGGTATTTAATGTTCCCACAACCACTTCTTTTGCCATTGCCCCTGTGACTAAACCTACAGTGGCTTGCCAGTTATCATTATGAACACCAATAGGTTGCAATAATGGCGTGATCACTTTACTGACCGATGCTAATGCAGAGTCATTGATGTTATCTGCGGGTTTACCTGAAAAGGTAAAGCTATTTAATGCACCAATAAACATACTGGCAATAATAATGACTTTACCTGCACGTACCACGAAGCCTTTTAAACGTTGCCAAGTTTGTATCAATAATGTTTTTAGGTGTGGAACGTGATAAACCGGCAGTTCCATCACGAAAGGTGATGCTTCACCACGCATAATGGTGTGCTTTAGCAACAATCCGGTAAGAATAGCGACAACAATACCCAGAAGGTAAAGTGAGAAGACGACACTGGCACCATTTTTACCAAAGAAGGCGGCAGCAAATACTGCGAAAATGGCCAAACGTGCACCACAAGACATAAACGGTGCCATTAATACCGTGATCAATCGTTCTCTTGGGGCATCGAGGGTACGCGCACCCATAATAGACGGTACGTTACAACCAAAGCCAACAATTAGTGGTACGAATGATTTACCGGGTAGACCCAAAGCCTGCATCAATCTATCCATAACAAATGCGGCGCGAGCCATATAACCTGAATCTTCAAGGATGGATAAGAAGAGATACATCATCCCGATCTGTGGCACGAGTGGAAGAACGGTATTAATACCACCACCAACACCTTGCGCAAGGAAAATGGTTAACCATTCTGGGAAATTAAAGGTTGCGCCAATCCATTGGATACCATGGATAAAGATCGCTTCAGAACCACCTTCGAAAGCGGGTTGCAATGCACCACCAATGTTAATTGCCAAAACGAACATTAAATACATAACAAACAGGAAGATAGGCACACCTAACCAACGGTTTAATATCACTTTATCGATATTTTGTGTCAGGATATTCGGCTTAATGGACTCCATATTAATCACAGTATGACAGATGCGCTCAATATTTTGATAACGGGCATCCGCAATGACTAATTCTGGCTCATTATTATGTTCGTCTTGAATGCGTTGACGAATTGCTTTGATATCTTCTTTGGTAATTTGAGCGCGCTGATGGGTATAGATATCCCCTTCTAAACACTGTAATGACATCCAACGACGTTGTTGTAAATTGAATTCATCGTGATTAATTTTTTCAGCGAGTGCCTCAACTTCATTTAATAACCATAGAGGATAAGAAGTCAGTAATTCCTGTGGTTTTTTCTTTTCAGCAGGGAAAGCATCAATCGCGTCTTTGAGTTTATCCATGCCTGATGCTTTGGTTGAAACCATAGGAATAACCGGACAACCCAGTTGAGCAGATAGGGCTTTGATATCAATTTGCATATCTTGGTGTTGTGCAATATCAAGCATGTTTAATGCCACAATGCAGGGAATGCCTAACTCAAGTAGTTGCAATGTCAAATAAAGATTACGTTCGAGATTAGATGCATCAACAACGTTAATCAGCATGTCTGCTTCATTACTTAAAATGAAATGACAGGCAATTTGTTCATCAAGTGATGTTTGTTCTGAAATAGTGGTTAATGAGTAAGTGCCGGGTAAGTCGACAAGTTCAATTTTATGATTTGCTGTTGTAAAACGACCAACTTTGCGTTCGACCGTCACACCCGCCCAGTTACCCACGCGCTGGCGAGAGCCTGTTAGCTGATTAAAAAGTGTTGTTTTACCAGCATTGGGGTTGCCGATAAGGCCTATAGTGAGAGGAGTCATAATAGTGATGCCAATAGTTGTCTTGCCTGGTTGAATGAGAGATAACGATTATTTTTCGCTATGAACCACTTCGCTAAGGTTAATAAGTGCGAGATCTTTTTTTCTCAAAATAAGGGACACTCGGTGTGTTTCTATTTGAATAGGATCACCCAGTGGCGCGATACGAATAACGTTAAACACAGCGCCAGGCAACATACCTAAAGATAACAACTTCTGTCTGTATGCAGGACTAATCTGAGGTGAGTAGCTCAAGATTTTATAACTGTGATTTGGGATCAGTGACATAAATCGTTCTTCCACGAATATTGATACAAAAAATAATGATACTGATAATTATTAACGTATATAAAAATTCACATAATAAGAGTCAGGTTAATTATAATAAATATTTTTAATGCTAATGAGAATTATAATTATCCTTATTGGGTATAATTTAGCCTACTCTAGGCTGTTCTGCACTTGATTTAAATCAACCAGAGAAAAGATATTGGGAGGAAATTAGGCTGTTTGATTCATCTGTTACTAGACAAAAACAAAATGTGAAGAGTTGAAATGTCAATGTAGCAACAAAATAACAATCAATTAATGATGTTAACGGGTTACAAGATGAACGTAGATTTCATAGGAAGTAGAAAAGCGAGTCTCTCGTTATTTTAAATGAGGTACTCGCATTAGAATGGCGAAATCGTTAGCTAATTAGTGCGTTTGCTGATGGCTAAAAAGTTGGTAAATATTGTTTGGGGTATAACTATTCTCTTCATAGGAAACCATCCAGTCAGTCATTAAGTCTGTATTAATGGGATAGATTTCACCTTCTTGCATCTCTTCAACATAAAATGGCACATTGAGTAGTTTGGCATAAATGGTATCTCCATCACGAGATTGTGGTACAAACCACATATGCTCTAGCTCTTTTTCTTCCCCTTCACCATAAGGAATACCGAACTTGATCATAAACTGCCAAGGGTTTTCGGTCTCTTCAGGTTTGTCTTTTCCTAATAACTTAGAGAGGAAACCACTTTTTTTCTCAACAGGCGGTTGATTGTAGTTATCAAACATAGAAACGAAGTATTCCCAGCGTCGCTTGGCTTTTTCAGACATCTCGTAGGTTTCTTCATTACTGCGCAGTAGCATCATCGCTTGTTGTTCTTCATAACCTCTAAAGAAGGTTTCTAAAACTGGGTTTTCTTCATTGGTTCTAAATAGCATGGAAGATGGATGTTGATGATATTCATCGCGATCGGCTAAATCACCCAAGAAAATACCATTTGGTGCCCCTTCGATGTCGTAACGCATCTCTTCTAAAGGTCTAAGGCTATCAAGAGGCGTCGATTGATTGACATGGCGGATACCCTCTTCAAAAGGTAAGGCAACAAGGTATTCTAATCCTGAAGATGTTTGTCCACAAAGCATTGGCTCTGCAAATTCAATCTGGCGATGATTGATACTGTTATTGACAAAACAACGGAAAAGATCGGGAATGCCGTAGTAAGATTCCAGCATACTTGGGATCACTAAATCAACTTCAGTTAAGCCACAACGCGCTAATCCATGAGTATGGAACCAGAACATGGTGGGTGGATCGTTTTCTGTATCATAAACAGCATGAATAACATACAGACTTTCTACTTCGGGATAAAGATCGGGTGTTTCTAGTTGGAAGCGGATCCATTCTGGTGTTAAGGCTTTACCTGCTGCGGATTCATCTAATGCCAAAACCATTTCAGGCGCGATAATGTTTAGAAAATTCAGTTGATGGCGGTAACTTGCTAAAGGATGTAACGTCTCAGTAAAGAGTGTTTCTAATAATAAATCTTGGGTTGTGGCATTCGCGTGCGCTAAGCGTTGTGGTGTGAGTTCATCTGTTGAATACATTGGACGTATTTCATAATTTTCATCGCGAGGGTAAAGGCAGACAAAAAAATGTAATTCAGCATCACCATGTTGGCAACGATAAAAAAAACCATCATCAATATTTTCACTCAAATAATTGATTTCACCGTCAGTATAATCCGTTTGTTCTTCTAGGCGTTGTTCAATAAGCGCATAGTTTAGTGGCTGGGCAGGGAAAGCCACTATACGAGAGGGCACTTTTTCTCCTTGCCCGGCTGCGATATCTAAGTACTGCTGTCTGTTATCCATATTTTTTATCACTCGTATATAAAAGATAGAAAAATAGGATATCAGGGATAACAAAAGAGGAATAGATAGAGTTATCTGAGCTTGAGAGGGGTATTTAACCTATCGTTGATGATATGAGAGCATGAAAAGTAGAGAAGAGGTGTCTTGATAAAAAACAACAGATATCAATAAATTATTGATATCTGTTGGATATAAGGTAATTAAGGCGAATGATTAGCCTTTTGATTATTTACCTTTCAGTAATTGCATGATGTCTTCTGTTTTTTCTTCATCGTCATCATCTTCAAACTCAATACCCAGTTCAACCATTAATTCGTCAATACGATCAAGGGTTTTTTCAGTATAAGCCTGTTCTTCAGCGTTAAGTTTTTCACCGTTTTCAAGACGAGATAGTAATTCATCTAAACGTGCATCGTTTTCTAACAAGTCTAATTCTTGTTCTGGTGTTAAACGAACAGGTTCTACTTTGGCTGGCGCAGGTTTTTTCTTCGCAACTTTTGGTGCATCACCCACAATTAGAGGGATGGGTTTTTTGCTACCAATGCGTGGATCTTTCGGCGCTGTATTTTTAGCTTGCTGTTTATTTTCCGCTTCCTGCTGACGGTTACCGGCAGGATTGCCACGGTGTTTCTTTTGACGTTTACGTTCACGTCCTTCCGCGTTCAGCTCTTCACGTGATTTTTTACGTGTTTTAGCTGTGGCGGGCTTTCTTTTAATCATATTCATAATGGTAACTCGATAGTGATCTTCTTGGTTGCGCAATCTATCAGAAACAAATTTTCAATAAAAGCGCAAATTTAAGACAATTTAATTTTTGCTCACGTACAATGTGCGGTTCATTTCACTATACTTTACGGTATTGTGACTTTCTCTAATGATAAAACTAAATTAATCAACTTAACTTTCTATTTATTATGACATTATCATCTGCGCAATTGCGTAAACCAGTATATTGGTGGGTTATTGGCTATGCGACACTCTGGATCTTAGTCAGCTATCTCTTTGATCCTACGGTACCTTATGATGCCGTAGAAGCGGTCAATTGGGGAACCAATGGGGGCTGGGGCTCTCCTAAAAATCCTTGGTTTGTAGGTTTTATAATGTCACCTGCTATTTATGGCGGTGTCGATTTTAGCTTTTATTGGTATTTTATCCACTTTATTGTGATTGCCATTGGGTTATTGGGCGTTTGGAATTTAGCTTATAAATTGACACGCAACATTAATCTAGCATGGTTTGCTATGTTAGGGCTTAATTTATCTGGCATTATCAATTTTGATATTATCCCTTATAACGATAACTATATTCTAGTCGGTTGCTGGGCTTGGGCACTTTATTTTTTCCTTTGCGCAATTAATGACAATCAAAAATATTGGATTGGCTTTGCCATTGTTATGGGCATTGCCACTATGGGAAAATATTCATCACTAGCTTTTATGGGCTCTGTCTTTTTATTGAGTCTATTTGTACCTAAAGTGCGAGTGAGTTATCGGTCACCTTATTTTTATGTGGCTATTGCGATTTGGCTTGCTTTTGTTATCCCTAATTTTATTTGGTTATGGCAAACCGATTTTGCTGCATTTAAATGGGTCGATTCTCAAATAGAAAGCCGTTTTAATTTGCGTACGACTCGTGCAGCATTGACAGTTTTTTATCCCGTTATTTTGATGTGGGGAATATTGCGCCTTTATGGTGGTCGATTAAGTTGGTCTGCATCTCAAGATAGTCAATTGCTGAATTTTATTTTGTTATTTCCATTAGCGATTATTTTTACTTGGTTTAGCTTTCATGAAGGTGGTCGTATCACTGAGTGGTTACAGCCATTTGTGTCGATAGCGACGGCGCTTTTTGTGGGTTCAATCAGTGTCATGCCTAAGCGCTCATTGCGTGGTGTATTGTATGGTTTAGGTGTTTTTGGCATGTTAGTTGTTTCTGGCTATACCGTCGTACAAGCTGCTAATGTGCGTAATGCGGGTCAAAAGTTTATTGGTATCAAAACATTTGTGCAAGATGTTGAGCAAGCTTGGCATCAACATTATCACACGCCATTAGCGTATGTGGGAGGCGAATATATGCATGAATGGGTGACTTTTTATGGTAAAGATAGGCCTCTATCTTCGCAACCGTGGATATTAGAAGAGAATGTACAACCACCTAATATCTATAATCGTTATATCACGCTTCAACAATTAGAAGAAAAAGGCGTCGTATTGATCAGCGAAGTCGGCTATTACTGTGAAAAAGCCTCTTTTGATAAAGGATTAAAGTACTGGCCGAGTTTAAAAATAGCTGATACTCAAGAGATAATGTTTCGTGCTGAGCCAAATGCTATTGCAGAGCCCGTTTGTATTGCATTTGTGGCTCCAAACACTCATAAGGAAAAGTAGAAAATGCGTTATGCTGATATTCAGGTTGAAACCCCTAGATTGATTTTGCGTCCCTTTGAAATGGGTGATGCTGAAGATTGGTTTAATATTATGCGTTCACCTGAAGTCACACGTTACTGGAGCCACCTTCCTTGGCAATCACTTCAAGAAGCGCAACAAGATATCATTCAAGATATTACGCATATGGAAAGAAAAGAGTATCTGCGTTTAGCGGTGATAGACAAAGAGACAAATGCATTAATGGGGATGTGTGTTTTCTTTAATCATTATCCGAGTTCTCGACGAGGGGAGGTTGGGTATTGCCTTGATATGGCTTATCAAGGCAAAGGGATCATGAAGGAAGCCATGGTCGCATTTATTGATTATCTTCAAACACATTTAGCGGTTCGTCGTTTAGAAGCGGATATTCATCCTGATAATAAGGCATCAGCTGCTTTATTAGCGAAATTGGGTTTTGAACAAGAAGGGTATCTTAAACAGCGTTGGGTAGTAGGTGATGAAGTATCAGACTCTGCTATTTTTGGGTTATTATTGCCGTCAAAAGCGTAATTATTATGCTGTTAAACAGCACAAGTGACAGATAACACTTGTGCTTTTTTATTATTTTGACAGAAAAGAAGCTTGGTTTTGTAAACTTAAGGCCTGATTCACTGAGAAAATTTCCCCACGCACTTCTGGAATACCAAAAGATTTTAAACGGGTACGGTGTTTCTCTAGATAAGCGAGAGCCTCTTCTTTCGAAGTAAAAAGGTAAATACCACCTGCTTTTTGTGTCTCTTTATTTTCAGTCCAAATTTTCCATATAAAACCGGGCTCTTGGTTAATTGATGAAGATAATGTATCCATAGTTTGTGTCATTTCATCACCAAAAGGGCCCTGATAAGGGAAATCGACTTGTAGAAGAACGTGCATGATCACCTCTTTTCTTATAAAAAACGGCACTTATCTGTGCCGTTTTGTTCGTTATTATGATTACTCTGATTTATTGAATATTAAAATAAAGAATTTAAATCAATAACATGAGTATCAATCAGTAATATTTTTAAAATAAACAGCAGTGAAACAATCACAACACACAGGTTAATTTCTTTCCAGCGGAAAGTCCCTACTTTCATTACACAATAAGCAATGAAGCCAAGCGCGATACCTTCGGTGATTGAGAAACTAAATGGCATCATGACTGCAGTGATAAAGGCAGGCACGGATTCTGTTAAATCATCCCATTTCACGCGTGTAAGGCTTGAGGTCATTAATACACCCACATAAATTAATGCACCAGCCGTTGCGTAGCTTGGCACCATACCTGCAAGTGGTGATAAAAAAATAGCAAGTAAGAAAAGAATACCCACAACAACCGCAGTTAAACCGGTACGTCCACCGACTGAAACCCCTGAAGTACTTTCAATAAAGGCAGTAACAGAAGATGTTCCCATTGCAGAGCCTGCAACAGAACTTAAGCTATCGACGTATAACGCTTGTTTCATTCGTGGAAACTTGCCTTTCTCATCCGTTAAGCCTGCTTTATCTGTCACACCAATTAATGTGCCAGAAGAGTCAAATAAGTTAACCAACATAAAGGCAAAAATAACGCCAGAAAGACCAATATCTAACGCACCAACAATATCCACTTTACCGACTACAGTGGTGATAGACGGTGGCATAGCAAAGATACCTTGATATTGTACATCACCTAAAATAAGGCCAATAACGGTAGTGATAACAATAGAAATAAGGATGGCTGCATGAATATTACGTGCGGCAAGAATGGCAA
This sequence comes from Proteus sp. G2300, assembly GCF_009915965.1. Classification (NCBI taxonomy): domain Bacteria; kingdom Pseudomonadati; phylum Pseudomonadota; class Gammaproteobacteria; order Enterobacterales; family Morganellaceae; genus Proteus; species Proteus sp. G2300. The sequence continues at coordinate 112,882 of NZ_JAABNK010000007.1, read as the reverse complement.
TAATAAAGAAGCCTAAAGCACCTAATAACACATTATGAGAAGCAAAATTACCGATAGTGACGATGGTATCGTTGTTAGGAATAATAATACCGGAATTTTTTAAGCCCATCATGGCGATAAAAAGACCGATACCGCTAGTAATCCCCACTCGAAGACTCAGTGGAATATGGGCGATTATCCAGTAACGAATACGAAAAAGGGTCAGTAAAAATAGACCTACAGCCCCCCAGAAAATCGCCCCCATAGCGACTTCCCATGAATACCCCATTGCGCCAACAACCACAAAGGCAAAGAAGGCGTTTAGGCCCATCGCGGGTGCAACGGCAATAGGTAAATTTGCTACTAATCCCATTAAAATACTGCCGAAAGCCGCAATTAAGCAGGTCGTCACGAAGACGGCTTTGATATCCATATTGGCAGCTGCAAGGATTTGAGGGTTAACGAAGATAATATAAACCATCGTTAAGAAAGTCGTGATACCCGCAATCAGTTCGGTGCGAGCGTTTGTGCCGTGTTCTTGTAGCTTAAACAGGCGTTGGAGCAAACCCTGTGAATCAGAATTTGGTGATGACATGCTCATAGACAAAAGATCCCAAAAAAAATGTTTTTCGCTTTATCCTACACAAATAAAACAATAACTGCACCTAAAAAAGTAATCGATTGCGTCAATGAGAAATAAAATACGGATAAGAGAGGAAAGGTTCAATGAAAAATGTATTGTCATTAAAATATAAGAATAAGTGTGAAACTTATTGTTAAAAAGGATCTCGTAGTTTTGATGTTTTATATTAAATATTTTAGAAATATATTCTAAAATAAACATCAATTGATAATAGGTTGTTTTAATTTTCGGATGAAAATAGGTATGTATTTTGATTAAAAAAATCTTTGTTTTTTAAACTTAAATGTTAAGGTATATTAATGATTATATGTGGTGTTTATTTTTATTTCTTTGAATAAAAGAAAAAAGGAGTAGGGGAAATGGATGTGGAGTAATGAGCAGAAGAAATAGAGTTAACTAAAGGATTATCACTGCATAATACTTTCGATGGTAAGCCAACTTATTGGGAGCGAGATGAGTATAAATATGTAGAACTAAGGCGACAACTTAGTGAAAATGAAGAAATTTATGCATTATTAACCGCTGAGGAAGGAGCTTATTTTCTTTATGTTTTAACAGACCCAAATCCCTATAAACGATGGAAAAATACAATTTTTGGTTATACGGATTTTATGTCAAATTTTGCAGGTAATATCAATGATAGTTTAGTAGTTATTAAACTTATTGTAGAGTTAAAAAATATTGGTACTGTTGCAACTGAATATGTTGGCAAAGATGGTAATAGGTATATAAATCTTTCTGGAGAACCTTCTGTTAGAAAATATCTGAATGCAACATGTTATTTAATTAACGATAAAAAATATTAGCATTTGGTATCAGGTGTTCTTTTCATTATTTTTTCTATAGGAATGTATCTCTCTATAGAAAGTTATATTAATTATTTTTCTCTTGCTGAAAAAATTAGATTTTCATTTAAACATCGGATTTTTTTATTTATTATACCTACTATATTTTATTTTCTTTATTTATTGGTTTCTGTTGCTATAAAAAATAGACCAATGGAAGGAAGTCAAAATTTAATGGTGTTTTTTTCATTGTTTTTATTTTGGGTGCATTTTTTAGCTTTTTCTTTTCTAACTATGTTGAAAGAGATCTACTTTCTCAAGGTTATTTTATCTATAAAAAAACAATTTTACAGAATCTAATCTTTATGTTAGATCGCTAAAAATGTGTCATTAATGTTATTACTCTGACAATTAGTTATGTATGTTATTTAATAGATAAATTACATTATCAAAGCTATGCTGTTAATAGCATAGCTTTTGATTTTATTTATAATACGTTATCTTTACTAATACTATAGGAGGAGGTGTTTGCAGATAAATGGCTCTATGCAATAGATTGATATTTCAATTGTATTCTTTCATAAGGCATCGATTCGTGATCATTTACTGAGTTAGGATACACACAGGAAATATCAATAATTGACGCTTCTGTTAACTTAATCTCATAGAACTTTTCAAGTTGACCATTTGCTGAAGTTCTAAAAAAAGTAAATTTAGCTTTTAATACTTCATTACTATCAATTGCTGCTACAAGTAATGGGGATGCTTTATCTATTGGTTTTACAATCTGAACAGGTTGAGGAGATGTATTCTGATTACGTGTTATTGAATGATTTAAACTAAGAACTTGAATTTCATCTTCGTGACCTTTTTGATAACGGTTACCGATGGAATCTTGCGTTGAGCAACCTGACGAAATTAAGCCGTGCTTAGATCCTTCTAAGGTTAAATAAATTAAATGAGACATCATCTATCCTTTAATTTTTAATCTAGTTTAAATATCTTTTATTGGGACTGAATAAAATACTAGTTTATTAATTTTTATTCAGTATATAGTGTAATAAAAAAAGAGTTAAACAAATAGGATAAATAAAATAAGATTTTATTTATATTAACTTTTCTTTATTTTAATTAAATTTAACGTGTGTTTAATTGGCTATTTTAATCAGGACATTATTATAATTTGTTTATTTTTATATTGTTATCCGAATATAATAAAAAGGCTAAATTACTTTAGCCTAGTTATATTATTAGCCTAAACTTTTTTCAGTAAAATATTTTTTTCTAAACGGCAACACCATCTGCCAAAAAGGGCGCTTTTCTTTTGGTGTTGAAAATAATTTAGCCACTCTATTGGCAATAATTTCTAATGAGAAACAGAGAATAAAATAAATAAATGCAACGAACAGAAAGACTTCCATTGGATAAACCATGCTACGGTTATTAACTTGTGTTGCTAAGAACGAAAGTTCACCTACACCCACCACATAAGCTAATGAAGTATCTTTAATTAAGGCTATCCATTGATTAATAAATGAAGGCACCATCATGCGTAATGCTTGCGGCAATACGATATGCCATAGCACTTGCCAGCGATTAAAGCCTAACGATAACCCTGCCTGCCATTGTCCTTTTCCAATCGCTAAAATACCTGCTTTAACGCCATGCGCAATATAAGACGATGTAATTAAAGTCAATGCACAAATTACGGTGGTGATTTCAGGTATTTCCATCCCCAATACAACGGGCAATAAAAAATAGACCCAAAATATCAACATAATGACAGGAATAGCGCGGAAAAAACCTAAAAAAGCTGCGAAAAGGTTAACCCAGATACCTCTGAGCATAGCCAAAGCAATGCCACCTAATGTACCCAAAATAATTGATGCAATACCTGCAATGATACTGATAAAGACGGTCAGTGTAGCACCTTCTAAAGGTCCATCAGGATAAGCACCAAAGAGTAAGTACTGCCAGTTATCAGCAATAACAGTAAAATCCATCTTAATATCCTTGTGCTAATTTACGTTGCTGATGCCATTGTCCCCAAGCTTCCATCAATGCGATTGCTGCAATATAGAGAACCGTTGCAACACCAAAGGCTTCAAAGGTACGTAGTGATTCTGTTTCGACTTGTCTTGATGCGTAAGAAAGCTCTGCAACACCAATAGCCATAGTCAGTGATGAGTTTTTTATCACATTCATGTATTGACCTAGCAAAGGGGGTAGAGCAATACGAAAGGCTTGAGGTAGGATCACATAACGCATAGATTGCCATTGTGTTAAACCTAATGCCAAAGAAGCATATTTTTGCCCTTGTTTAACGCCTTGAATACCGGCTCTTAGCTCTTCGGCAATAAATGGCGTTGAATAAAATGTCAGACCCACAATGCCCGCTAAAAATTCAAAAGAAGGCCAAGAAAGCGTTACACCTAAAAATGCAATCTCATGAGGCGTGTTTAGCCATATCATGGCGCTTAGTGGCAGAATTTCTCCGGATGCGAAATACCAAAAGAACAACTGCACTAACAGTGGAGTATTACGAAATAGCGATATATAAGCCGTGGCTAACCAGCGTAATGATGCAAAAGTGCTATCTCTTGCAGCACTAAGGGCAAAGCTCATTAATGTTGCAATGACAATAGTCCAAAAAGAGATAAGCAAGGTGATTAAAAAACCACTCCAAAGCCAACTTAAATAGTGTGGCTCAAGAAGGTAATGTGATAGAAATTGCTCAAACATATAATAGGCCTATTGTAGACACCAAACCCCGCAAAAGCGGGGTAGGTGTTTTAGTAAAGGAATAACTTTATTTTGATGAAAGAAGAAAGTTATTACGCTTTAAAGATTAAGATTGTGGTGTTTGCTCGGATAATGGCGCAAATTTAAAGTCCCCACGAGGTTGAGCTGATTTTGTTTCAGGGCCAAACCAACGATTGTAGATCTCGTCTGCTTTACCTTCTTTTTCCAATCTTAATAGGGTGTTATTGATTTCGTTAATTAAGCGCTCTTCACCTTTAGCTGCTGCAACTGCTTGGTATTCACGGGTGATACTAAATGATGACACCTCAAAATCTGCTTTTATGGCATCAGGAAGATTTGCTAATAAGCCGACTAATTTTGCATCATCTTGTGTGATGGCTTGTACATTACCGTTACGTAATGCAGCGAAAGCCAGTGGTGTATCGTCATAAGAGATAACTTTGGTGTCAGGATAGCGTTCACGTAATGTGATTTCTTGAACAGTACCTTTATCTGCACCAATACGCAGTGAGTGAATTTGTTCTGGGTTAGTTAAAACCCCTTTACGTGCAATAAATTTTTGTCCGGTTGCAAAGTAAGGAACAGAGAAGTCAACTTGCTTAGCGCGTTCATCGGTAATGGTGAAGTTAGCTGCGATTAAATCGACTTTCTTAGAGCTTAACAGTGGAATACGGTTTGCTGGGTTTGTTGGACGCAGTTCCAGTTTTACACCTAGATCTTTGGCTATTTCATTAGCGATATCCGCATCATAACCTGCGAGCTTTTTGGTTTGAGGATCAATAAACCCAAAAGGAGGATTGCTGTCAAAAATAGCGATACGTACTACACCTGCTTTTTTTATATCATCAAGTTTATCTGCTTTTGCAATACCAGAGAAAAGCACAGAGCCTGCAATTAATGCGGTTGCCAAAACACGTAGTTTCATTATTCACCCCAAAGAAAAGAATTATCATCGTTATATTGGGTATCACGCTATCAAGTTGATTTAAGTTCATAAAATAATAAAAATTGATATGAATATGCTTTTAAGGAATAAGATGAGGAAAAGTGTTGAGCTAGAGTAGGATCAAGTTATAAAAGAATAAAAAAACAGCGACATAAGCGTCGCTGTTTGTAAGAGATAAAAAATGAGAGAGACATTTATTTAGTGGTATTGCTGTCATCACTTTGTGTTAGCATTTTTTCTACTTGGTCGCCTCCTAAGTGGCGGAAATCATGACCTTTTACGTAATAGAAAATAAACTCACAAATGTTCTGACAACGGTCACCAATACGCTCAATAGAACGTGCACAAAATAGAGCTGTGAGTACACTAGGAATGGTACGAGGATCTTCCATCATATAAGTCATTAATTGACGAACAATACCTTCATACTCGTTATCAATTTTAGCGTCTTCACGATAGATACGTACTGCTTCATCTAAATCCATACGGGCAAAGGCATCTAAAACATCATGAAGCATTTGTATCGCATGTTGGCCTAAAGACTCTAAGCTTACTAACAGCGGTTGATGTTGATGTGAAAACTTTTCAAGTGCTGTTTTGCAGATTTTTTCAGCAACATCACCAATACGCTCTAGTTCAGCGATCGTTTTTGAAATCGCCATAATTAAACGTAAGTCACTTGCGGTTGGCTGACGTTTAGCAATAATTCGCATACACGCATCATCAATGGCTACTTCCATCATATTGACGTTATGGTCACCTTGAATGACTTCATTCGCTAATGCTTGGTCTTGATTATGCATTGCCATAACGGCTTTTTTTAGTTGCTCTTCAACAAGCCCCCCCATAACCATCAGCTCAGTGCGGATATGCTCTAACTCAGCATTAAATTGACCAGAAATATGCTTATTGTGATTTAAATTATCCATTAATTGCCTCGTTATCAGCCATAACGCCCAGTGATGTAATCTTCAGTTTGCTTTTTCGCAGGACGCGTAAATAACGTATCCGTATCGCTAAACTCAATTAATTCGCCTAAATACATAAATGCAGTGTAATCAGAACAACGTGCTGCTTGTTGCATGTTGTGCGTCACGATAACCACGGTATATTCTGATTTGAGCTCACTGATAAGCTCCTCAATACGACCCGTCGAAATTGGATCAAGCGCTGAACAAGGCTCATCAAGTAATAAAACCTCAGGGCGAATAGCGATACCGCGTGCTATACATAAACGCTGTTGTTGACCGCCAGAGAGACTATATCCACTCTGATGTAATTTATCTTTGGTTTCGTTCCATAATGCGGCTTTAGTCAAAGCCCACTGAATACGTTCATCCATATCAGCGCGAGACAATTTTTCGAATAAACGTACACCAAAAGCGATATTGTCATAAATTGACATCGGGAAAGGTGTTGGTTTTTGGAACACCATACCAACTTTGGCACGTAATAGCGCGATATCTTGCTTATCAGTCAAGATATTGTTGCCATCTAGCAAAATTTCGCCTTCTGCACGCTGTTCGCCGTAAAGCTCATACATTTTATTAAAAGTACGCAGTAAGGTGGATTTGCCACAACCAGAAGGCCCGATAAAGGCTGTCACCTTATTTTTGGCAATATCTAAAGAGATATTTTTCAGCGCATGAAATTTACCGTAATAGAAGTTCAAGTCGCGAACTTGGATTTTATTTCCTGCGTTATCATTAGCCATAATCATTCAACGTTCTCTCTTGCTTAACTTTCTGCGTTAACCGTGCTTGCGTTTAGCAAATAGCACGCGCGCGATAATATTGATAAATAGAACACAGAGGGTGATAAGTAATACGCCAGCCCAGGCAAGCTCTTGCCATTCTGCGAAAGGACTCATGGCGAACTTAAAGATAGTCACTGGTAAGTTAGCTATCGGTTCATTTAAGTCTGTGCTCCAGAATTGATTTGATAGTGAAGTAAATAACAGTGGCGCAGTTTCGCCTGCGATACGTGCAATCGCTAATAATACACCTGTGATAATGCCTGATACTGAGGCTTTTAAGGTGATTTTAGAGATCATCTTCCACTTTGGTGTTCCTAATGCATAAGCGGCTTCGCGTAAGCTATCAGGTACTAACTTCAACATATTTTCAGTGGTGCGAATAACGATAGGAATTTGCAGTAACGCTAATGCGATAATTCCTGCCCATCCTGAAAAGTGCTGCATCTGTGCGACAACAATGGTGTAGACAAAGAGCCCGACAACAATTGATGGCGCTGACAGCAAGATATCGTTAATAAAACGAGTGGTTTCAGCAAGCCATGAACGACGACCATATTCAGCAAGATAAATCCCTGCAAGAATACCAAGTGGTGTTCCAATCACCGTTGCCCATAAAATCAATAATCCACTACCGACAATGGCGTTAGCTAATCCACCACCTTCCGTATTAGGTGGCGGAGTCATCTCTGTGAAAAGGGCTAATGACATACCATCAAAGCCTTTGGTGAAGGTGGAGAATAAAATCCACGTTAACCAGAAAAGACCAAATGCCATTGTAGAAATAGACAAGAACAGTGCGATACGGTTTTTTTGACGACGCCAAAGTTGGCGTTTATGACGTACTCGCAGTTCGTTCTCTGTTTGAACTTGTAATGAAGAAGAGGAGGGTTTAGACATATTAACGTGCTCCTTCATTCTTAGATAAACGTAATGTCATAAACTTAGAAATCGCAAGGACAATAAAGGTGATGACAAACAGGATAAGCCCTAATTCCATTAATGCCGCAGTATGTAATCCTGTTTCTGCTTCTGCAAATTCGTTGGCTAATGCAGACGTGATACTGTTACCTGGCATAAACAGCGATGCGGAATCTAATTGGTAGGTATTACCGATGATAAAGGTGACCGCCATCGTTTCACCTAGAGCGCGACCTAATCCCAACATAACACCACCAATGACGCCATTACGGGTATAAGGTAGAACGATATTCCAAATCACTTCCCATGTTGTACAGCCAATGCCATAAGCGGACTCTTTCATCATGACTGGTGTTTGTTCAAACACATCTCGCATAACAGAAGCGATATAAGGAATGATCATGATAGCGAGGATGACGCCTGCAGCTAAGATACCAATACCAAAAGCCGGGCCTGAGAATAGCTCACCCACAATAGGAATGGATGAAAGCACATTACCGACAGGCTCTTGGAAATAAGTTGCAAACAATGGAGCGAAGACAAACAGTCCCCACATACCATAAACAATACTTGGAATGGCAGCGAGTAGCTCGATAGCAATACCTAATGGGCGTTTTAACCAGTTAGGTGCTAACTCAGTGAGGAAAAGGGCGATACCAAAGCTGACAGGAACGGCAATAACCAGTGCGATGATTGACGTTACAACGGTGCCATAAATGGGCACTAACGCACCAAATTCCTGAGCAGGCGGATCCCACTCTTTCGTCCATAAGAACGAGAGACCAAATTGTTGAATACTTGGCCATGAGGCAAAAATCAGTGAAACAATGATACCTGTTAAAAGCAAAAGCGTAATCAACGCAGCTAGACGGACTAGTGCGCTGAAAATAACGTCCCCTCGTTTACTAGGGGCCTTTATTACCGTTGTGTGCTCGGCCATAAAGCCTCTTTTAATTTATTACCCCCTGTTTAGCAGGGGGTGAACGTTAACTTATCTCTTAATGGTTGCCGATTTTATTAGTAAATCGGTTTACCATTACTGTCTTTGATACTTGTTTTCCATGCAGCTCGAATTTGTTCTACAACTTCTGCGGGTAATACTGCGTAATCTAGGTTTTTCGCTTCCTGATTACCTTTGTCATAAGCCCAGTTGAAGAAATTCAGCACTTCTTTACCTTTTTCTGCATTTTGTTGTTTTTGATGCACTAAGATAAAGGTGGTTGAAGTAATTGGCCATGCATTTTCACCTTTCTGGTTAGTCAGGTCTTGTGCAAAGCTTTTGCTCCAATCAATTTTTCTTGCCGCAGCACTAAAGCTGTCAGACGTTGGTGCAATCACTTCACCATCAGCGGTTACTAATTTAGTATAAGCAAGATTATTTTGTTTGGCATAAGCATATTCAACATAACCAATTGAACCTGGTACACGCTGAACAAATGCAGCAATACCATCATTCCCTTTGCCACCTAAACCGGTAGGCCATTTAACCGTAGAACCTGCGCCTACCTGGTCTTTCCATGCGTTATTGACTTTGGATAAGTAGCTAGTGAAAACGAATGATGTACCTGAACCATCAGCGCGACGAATAACCGCGATATTCTGGTCTGGTAATTTTACGCCTGGATTGAGTTTTGTGATGGCAGGGTCGTTCCATTTTTGGATTTTGCCTAAATAGATATTACCAATAGTATCGCCATCTAAGGTCAGTTCACCTGATTTGATACCCGGAATATTGACAGCCATAACAACGCCACCAATCACGGTTGGGAACTGGAATAAACCGTCAGCTTGTAACTTAGCATCCGCTAATGGGGCATCAGAAGCACCAAAATCAACGGTATTTGCAATAATCTGTTTTACACCACCAGAGGATCCAATGCCTTGGTAGTTAATTTTGTTACCCGTTTCTTTCTGATAGGAATCTGCCCATTTAGCATAAACCGGGGCAGGGAACGTTGCGCCAGCACCAGTCAGCGAGGTCGTTGCCTGTGCAGAAAGAGCGGTCATTGAAAACGCAGCGGCAATGACACTAGTCAGGGTGGTACGCATCAGTTTCATAATCCCTCCTGTGGGATAGGTAGAATAATTTTCGACATCTATCAACTTCGGTTACGGTACGCACAGACAATAGGTCAGTAAGATGACAATTAAATGTCTTAATTGTGACAGTTTTATGACAAAGTAAAAAAATGATGAAATATTGACAGGAAGAAGAGAAAATAGAATGGAAACGATGGAATCAAAAGAGGCTTTAGATGAAGAGAAATTAATCGTCCTCGTCATCGCGCTCTTTTAACGGAAAATTAGCACGGATAAGTAAGCCACCTTTAACGCTATCATCAAGTTCAACATAACCGCCGTGGGCATCTATAATACGGCGAATAATGGATAATCCTAAACCCGCGCCCGTTGAGCTACGTGCTTGCTCACCTTGAACAAAAGGTTGGAAAAGACGTTGTCGGTCTTCTTGTGGAATACCTGGGCCATCATCTTCGACTTGAAACCATGCATATTCTTCATTTCTCCCACTTGAAACGCGTATCCAACCATTGCCATAGCGAGTGGCATTCACCATCATATTGGCAAGTGCTCGTTTCACAGCGATAGGGTTAGCCGTAATATTAATGGGGGTAGGATGAAGGTGAACTTCACTTATTTTGCCTGAATTTGCTTCAGCTGAAATGACTTCTTGTAGTAGATTATTCATATCGCACAGTTCCAAAGACATCTCTTTACCGGTGCGCATATAGTCTAGAAATTGGCCAATAATGGCATCACAATCTTCAATATCTTTATTGATAGAATCAGCAAGATAACTATCTTCAGGGCTCATCATTTCAGTAGCAAGGCGAATACGAGTGAGCGGTGTACGTAAGTCATGACTTACGCCAGCCATTACGAGTGTTCTATCATTATCTAATGAGCGTATGCCTGATGACATTTGATTAAATGCACGAATGATTGATCGCATTTCAGAGGAGCCAGATTCAGTGATAGGTGGCGGAATAACGCCTTTCCCGATACGACGTGCAGCATATTCGACTTCATTGAGTGGGCGATTTTGAAAACGGTTATAGAGCCAGAAAAAAGCGACAACGATGATAATAAAAATAATCGCTTGTCGATAAACAGGTAGTAAGAAGTTTTGCCCTAATTCAGTGAGTGGAACGCGGATCCAAAGAGAGGGGGAAATATGCGTGTTGATCCATAAAACAGGGTATTCTAGCGTGTTTTCAATCCAAATCTCTGTTTCTCCTCCCAGATATTCAGACATCTGCTCACTTAATTTGTCGTCGATTTTAGCCCAATAGAGCCCCTCCTCAAGCGCGGCCTCTTTATCAAAAAAAGAGATACCTAATTCGCTATAGATTTTATTGCGTAAAGCAGGAGAAATTTTAAGTGGAGTGCCATCGACTAAAATAAGTTCTTCAGGCATTAATGTGCGTATTTCATACGCTAAAACTTTATTAAATTGCTGAAGGCTTGGCCCTACAATAAGATGTTGCACAACGATATAACTGGCTATCAAGCTAAAAAAAAGTAGCGAGATAACCAGAAATAACGAGCGAGTCAGTTTATTGTGGGGTGAAAGCCTCAGCCTTCTCATTGAGCGCTGGTTCCATCAGGAACAAAGACGTAACCAAGCCCCCAAACTGTTTGAATATAACGAGGGTGTGTTGGATCCTCTTCAATCATGCGACGTAAACGAGAAATTTGCACGTCAATTGAACGTTCCATAGCACTGTATTCACGACCACGAGCGAGACTCATTAGTTTGTCACGAGAAAGAGGCTCTCGAGGATGAGAAACCAGCACTTTCAATACAGCAAATTCACCACTTGTTAGTGGCATGTGCTCTTCTTCGTGGAACATTTCACGTGTACCAAGATTTAGCTTGAATTTACCAAAAGAGATAATAGCATTATCTTGTGAAGGGGCGCCGGGTAATTCGTTCGCTTGACGGCGGAGTACAGCACGAATACGAGCCAGTAGCTCTCTTGGATTAAATGGTTTCGAGATGTAATCATCAGCACCAATTTCAAGTCCAACAATTCTATCAACCTCTTCCCCTTTGGCCGTAACCATAATAATAGGAATAGGGTTGTTTTGGCTTCTCAAGCGACGGCAGATAGATAAGCCATCTTCACCAGGAAGCATTAAATCGAGCACAATAAGGTGGATAGATTCGCGAGTGAGCAGACGATCCATTTGATCAGCGTTTGCAGCAGTACGGATTTGAAAACCCTGCTCTGTCAAATAGCGCTCGAGTAGTGAACGTAGACGTAAATCATCATCCACGATTAGCACTTTATAACTTTCTTGCATTTTTAAGCTCCCGAAGTGCAAATGCTTTTGTTAGCGAATTCTATCATCGTTAAGAATATTAAACCAAAACCAAAGAATAAATGTTAATAATTTACAGATAAAACTTGTTCTTTGGTGATAATAAAGGTTATAAATCTATTTATTTATCTTATTCCGAATAATATTTGATAGATAATACGCAGTAATTAACTTCACCACCTGGTGTTTGCACACTAATTTCATCATCGACTTGTTTACCGATAAGCGCTCGGGCAACAGGTGAATCAATAGAAATCCACTGTTTTGCTGGATCAAACTCATCGGGTCCCACAAGTCTGAAGGTTTTGACATTTCCGTCATCATCTTCAAGTGTGACCCAAGCACCAAAATAAACTTTTCCTTCTTGGCGAGGATCGGGATCAACAATTTTTAGCTCATCAAGACGTTTTGATAAAAAGCGAACACGTCTATCAATTTCACGTAATCGCTTCTTTCCATATATATATTCAGCATTTTCTGAACGGTCGCCTTGTGCTGCCGCTTCTGAAACTGATTGTGTGACACGAGGGCGCTCTTCTTTCCAAAGATATTTTAGCTCTTTGTCCAACGCATACCAGCCATCACGAGTAATATAATTACTTTTTGCCATTACAAATTAAAACTATCATCAACATTGAATTTCATAAAGATACTATAGCGTGAATGATAAATTAATCTGTTATTTTCCTCATAATTGTCGAGTGTAATCGGAAATTTGCCAAATTTTTTTAGTGTGGCGTGTGTATAATAGCCCTCTTTTAAATTATTCCTCTCGGTAGGTAAATATAGTATGAATGAATCATTAAGCCGAATTATTGCAGAAGAGCTCACGGTTAAGCCTCAGCAAGTCCTTTCGGCCATAACGTTACTGGATGAAGGGAATACGGTGCCATTTGTTGCCCGTTACCGTAAAGAGGTCACTGGTGGGTTAGATGATACGCAATTACGCCAATTAGAAACTCGCCTTAGTTATTTACGAGAACTCAATGATCGTCGCCAAACAATTTTAAAGTCAATTGAAGAGCAAGGAAAATTAACACCAGAGTTACGCTCTTCAATTAATGAAACGCAAAGTAAAACAGAGCTTGAAGATCTTTATCTTCCTTATAAGCCTAAACGTCGTACTCGTGGGCAAATTGCCATTGAAAATGGATTAGAGCCCTTAGCCGATTTATTGTGGAATGAACCACAACATAATCCAGAAGATGCTGCAACGGCTTATATCAACGCAGAAAAAGGCGTGAATGATACGAAAGCAGCTTTAGATGGTGCGCGTTATATTTTAATGGAGCGTTTTTCAGAAGATGCTGGCTTGTTGGCAAAAGTTCGTCAGTATTTATGGAAAAATGCACATCTTGTTTCAAAAGTCGTTGAAGGGAAAGAAGTCGAAGGGGCAAAATTTAGCGATTATTTTGACCATCATGAACCTATTGCGAATGTTCCTTCTCATCGTGCGTTAGCCATGTTTCGTGGCCGTAATGAAGGTATTTTACAATTATCGCTTAACCCTGATCCTCAATTTGAAGAAGCGCCCAAAGAAAGTTATGGTGAGCAACTGATCACGGAGCATTTAGGATTACGTTTAAATAACCAACCAGCAGATAACTGGCGTAAGGCAGTCGTAAGCTGGACTTGGCGCATTAAAGTTTTAATGCATATTGAAACCGAATTGATGAGCCAATTACGAGAAAAGGCAGAAGAAGAAGCCATTAATGTTTTCGCTCGTAACCTTAATGATTTATTGATGGCTGCACCAGCAGGTATGCGAGCAACTATGGGGCTTGATCCTGGTTTACGTACAGGTGTTAAAGTTGCTGTTGTAGATAGCACGGGTAAGTTAATTGCGACAGATACGATTTATCCTCATACAGGGCAAGCTGATAAAGCAGCGGCTAGTGTAGCTGCATTATGTATTAAGCATAATGTTGAGCTGGTGGCGATTGGTAATGGTACTGCTTCTCGTGAAACAGAGCGCTTTTTCGCTGAAACGGTAAAACGTTACCCAGAAGTCAAAGCACAAAAAGTAATTGTGAGCGAGGCAGGGGCATCCGTATATTCCGCTTCAGAGCTTGCAGCTAATGAATTCCCTGATTTAGATGTGTCTATTCGTGGTGCCGTATCTATCGCCCGTCGTCTGCAAGATCCGTTAGCTGAACTTGTAAAAATTGACCCTAAATCGATTGGTGTTGGCCAATATCAGCATGATGTTAGCCAAACATTATTAGCCAGAAAACTTGATACTGTTGTTGAAGATTGTGTGAATGGTGTTGGGGTGGATTTAAATACAGCATCAGTACCGTTATTAACGCGAGTTGCAGGACTTAGCCAATCTATAGCTCAAAATATTATCAATTGGCGTGATGAAAATGGTCGCTTTAATGATAGAAAGCAGCTACTCAAAGTGGCGCGTTTAGGGCCAAAAGCTTTTGAACAATGTGCTGGTTTCTTGCGTATTCGTGATGGTAAAAACCCTCTGGATGCATCGACGGTTCACCCTGAAGCGTATCCAGTCGTCGAAAATATCCTACAATCCACGCAACAAAAAATTGATGATTTAATGGGTAATAGCGCCTTAATCTCACAGGTTGATGCAAGAGCGTTTATTACAGAGCAATTTGGCTTACCGACAATTAATGACATCTTAAAAGAGTTAGCAAAACCAGGACGCGACCCACGTCCTGAGTTTAAAACAGCAGCGTTTGCTGAAGGTGTCGAAACGATGAATGACTTAGTTAGTGGTATGATCCTTGAAGGTACTGTGACCAATGTGACTAATTTCGGTGCATTTGTTGATATCGGTGTACATCAAGATGGTTTAGTCCATATTTCCTCTTTAGCAGACCGATTTATTGAAGATCCACATACCGTGGTAAAAACGGGTGATATTGTTAAAGTTAAAGTACTTGAAGTTGATTTAGCCCGTAAACGTATTGCATTAACTATGCGTTTAGATGAAGTTGCTGGTGATAGTGAAAATAGACAATCATCACCAAGTCATAATCATCCTAAAAATAATAAAGGGCAAAAACCGACTCGTAATCACCGCCAATCAACAAATAGTGGCAATAATGCGGGAAATAGCGCAATGGGTGATGCGTTAGCTGCTGCGTTTGGAAAAAAACGCTAATGACACCTTTATGGTTACGGTGTTAATGAGTAAGAGGCTCTAGCGTTATTGAATGTGGTGTCATTAGATATTGTGGCATCACATTTTTTTATTTATCTTATTCTCGTTTATTTTCTAATAACCAAATGCTGATAAAGAATAACGTAGCCTAAATCTTCTCTCATTTGTTTTTTATTTTTAGTTGGTTTTGTTTTAATCTGACTTAAGGGATATTCAAAAAATAATAAATAAAGTATGCTCTATTTTATCTCTATATTTATTTATTATTATTTTTATCATCCATCTTCTATTCTCCCCATCGCTGATTACCTTTATATTATAAAATATGAGTTGATCGCCTTATGACCTTATTAACAATAAGGTTTTTAAGTGAACGTCTATGAGCTAAAACTGAAAAAACATTGTTTTTGTTTATATCAACTCTCTATTAATTAATAGAATGAATGTCTATAGGTTTATTTCACCTTTATTGGGTTATTAATATGAATTTAAATAAATTATCACTTGGCTTGATCTTGGTTTCTGCAACATTACTTGCAGGATGTGCTTCAGAATCTTCACGCTCTTTAGACGTCGCTAAAGTCGCAACCTATAACACCACTTACACAGGCGCTAAGAGCGCTATTTCGATTGGTAAGTTTGATAACCGTTCTAGCTATATGAATGGGATCTTCTCTGATGGCGTTGATAGATTAGGTAATCAATCAAAAACCATTTTAATGACTCATTTACAGCAAACCGGGCGTTTTAATGTATTAGACAGGGCCAATTTATCGGAATTAAAAGAAGAAGCAGGTATTAAAGGGCAAAGCCAACAACTGAAAGGTGCCACTTATGTGATCACAGGTGATGTGACTGAATTTGGCCGTAAAGAAGTGGGTGATCGCCAATTATTTGGCATTTTAGGTCGTGGTAAAACACAAGTTGCTTATGCAAAAGTGAATTTAAACGTTGTGAATGTGAATACATCAGAAGTCGTGTTTTCATCTCAAGGTGCCGGTGAATATGAACTTTCTAACCGTGAAATTATTGGTTTTGGTGGAACAGCAAGCTATGACTCAACACTTAACGGTAAAGTACTCGATTTAGCTATTCGAGAGGCCGTCAATAATTTAGTGGCAGGTATTGAAAGCAACGCTTGGCAACCTTCAAAGTAATGCTCATTTTATAAGGATATAACAATGTTAAAATCAGTCATGAGCCTTGCTTTTACGCTGTTATTAGCGGGGTGTGTGAATAGCCCTAAACCGCTTTATAACTGGGACAGCTATCAGCAAGTGGTTTATCAATACTATCAACAAAGTGAAAGTGACCCACAAGCACAGATTGATGCATTAAAGAAAAGTATCGAACTTTCTCGTGCTAAATCATTAGGTATTCCACCTGGATTACATGCGCACTTAGGCATGTTATATGGCGCAACAGGCGCTTTAGATTTAGCCATGGCTGAATTTAATGAGGAGAAATCACTTTATCCTGAATCAGCCGAATTTATGGATCGTCTGATGAAAAACAAAGGAATGCAAAAATGAGTCGTTTATTCACGTTAATCTGTTTTGCATTTGCGTTGGTATTAACGGGCTGTGCTCAACCTGTCAAAACAGATTACACCGCATTTAAACAAAGTAAGCCAAAAAGTATTTTAGTATTAGTGCCTCAAAACCACACGACAGAAGTGGGTGCAGAGCACAGCTTCTTATCTCAAGTGACATATCCTTTAGCAGAAGCGGGTTATTATGTTTTCCCGGTGGCCGTCGTTGAAGAAACCTTTAAGCATAATGGGTTATCCATGGCAGGAGATATCCATGCTGTAAGCCCGAAAAAATTGCGTGAGATCTTTGGTGCGGATGCTGTTTTATACTTAGATATCACTGAGTTTGGTACGTCATATCAAGTTATTTCTAGTGATACACGAGTAACTGTTAGCGCTAAACTTGTTGATCTCCGTAATGGTGACATGTTGTGGCGTCGTGCTGCAACAGCATCAAGTACTGAAACAGAGGGATCATCTGGCAGTTTAGTGGGAATGCTAGTTTCTGCTGTTGTGAATCAAATCGTCAATACAGTTTCCGATAAAAGCTATCAAATTGCAGGAATAACCAGTGTACGGTTACTTTCGGCAGGGAAAGCCGATGGTATTTTATATGGTCCTCGTTCTCCTAATTATGGTAAAGATGCAGAATAAATTAATGCTATAAATTAACAATAATAAAGAAAAAAGCTCTATTTTATATAATTATAATAAATAGAGCTTTTTATTTTTCCATTATCAAATAATAATTATTCTTATTAGTCATTAAAGAAGAACGGATATTTTTAATAAAAGGGATTAAATTAATAACAAAGAAAATAAAGAGACTATTTTATTGAAGAGAAGAACCATCCTTGGTTGCTAGTCCGTTTCCTTCCATGGTTAATAATCCATAATTTGGGTATATAAAAGAGACTGATTAAATAAGAGTACGGTCGTTAGAATAAGATAAGGTATGGGGATACTATCTTTCCTTGTAATATAGTGACCTTTATTCTTTAACTGACCCTTAAATTTAAATCAAAACACGACTGAGTTGGATATTAATCAATGTTTTGTTCTAGGGTATGTAATATTATAATTTAGGTAAAGATATAATTATTACTATTATTATAATCATCAAATTACGAGAGAATAAAAAAATAATAAAATTAATATAACGAGATATTTAATTAATTTAAATCGTATTTTGAGTAAAATATCGCTTTAAACTCTGTGTAAAAGTTGATAAGTGTTATTTTAGAATAATAAAAGTTAACTAACATATTGAATAAACGTAATTTATTCATGAATATCTTTCATGGGTAAGACTATTTTTGTTTAATGTGATTTATATCACACCTTGTATTCGAGCATAACGACCTATCAATAAGAAGAAGGGATTTATACGATACCCCTTTCGATCATATTCAGTTCTTGATTTATTGGTTACACTATTATTTCAGATATTCATAGTGTCTGTTTGCTGGTATGAGATATCAGCGGTTCACTTTTGGAAGGTAGAGGCATGTCAGAACAAACAATTATTTGGGATCTTGACCTGATCCATAAGTATAACTATTCAGGTCCTCGCTATACATCATACCCAACAGCATTGGAATTTAATCAGCAATATGGGGCTACCGATTTTATCAAAGCGACTCAACGTTACCCTGAGCGCCCTTTATCGCTTTATATTCATATTCCTTTCTGCCATAAGCTATGTTATTTCTGTGGTTGTAATAAAATGATTACGCGCCATAAACATAAAGCAGATGAGTATCTTGATGTTTTAGAAAAAGAAATTATTAATAGAGCACGTTATTTTAAAGACCGAAAAGTAACTCAAATGCATTGGGGGGGAGGAACACCTACTTTTCTGGATAAGCAACAAATTAGTCGGCTCGTTTTATTATTACGTCAGCATTTTGATTTTGTTGATAATGCAGAACTTTCTATTGAAATCGATCCGCGTGAAATTGAATTAGATGTTATCGATCATTTGCGTAATGAAGGCTTTAATCGCCTGAGTATGGGTGTACAAGATTTTAATAAAGAAGTGCAACAAAAGGTGAATCGTGAGCAAGATGAATCGTTCATTTTTGCATTAGTAGAACGTGCACGTGAAGTGGGTTTTCACTCTACCAGCATTGACTTAATTTATGGTTTGCCTAAACAAACCAAAGAGAGTTTTGCTTTTACACTCAAACGTGTCATTGAATTATCACCAGATAGATTAAGTGTATTCAATTATGCCCATTTACCTAATTTATTTGCAGCTCAACGTAAAATTAAAGATGAAGACCTTCCTTTAGCGGAAGAAAAATTAGAAATATTACAAGAGACAATTTCCACACTGACGACAAATGGCTATCAATTTATTGGAATGGATCATTTTGCGAAGCCCGATGATGAATTAGCCGTAGCTCAGCGTAAAGGTATTTTACATCGTAATTTCCAAGGTTATACCACTCACGAAGAGTGTGATTTATTAGGCCTGGGCGTTTCTGCAATTAGTATGTTAGGGGATAACTACGCGCAAAATGAGAAGGTATTAAAGGAGTATTATGCTCGTGTAAATAGTGAAGGGAATGCACTATGGCGAGGCTTATCACTGACTAATGATGATTGTATTCGTCGAGATGTAATTAAAACCTTAATTTGTAATTTTAATCTACATTTTTCTGATATTGAGAAAATGCACGGTATTGTCTTCCATGACTATTTTAAAGAAGATTTAGAATTACTTATCTCAATGAAGAATGATGGCTTAGTGGAAATCACAAAAGAGGATATTCAAGTGACACCAAGAGGTCGTCTACTTATTCGTAATATCTGTATGTGTTTCGATACCTATTTACGCAATCAAATGCGTCAACGTCAATTTTCTCGTGTTATTTAAATAAGATAGGGGTAGAGGATTAATATTCTTCTATCCCTAATTCTTTTAATTTACGGGTTAACGTATTTCTGCCCCAACCTAGTAATCGTGCTGCATCTTGTTTATGTCCTTGCGTATAGGCTAAGGCACTTAGCAAAAGAGTGCGTTCAAATTGAGGTAATGCATCAGTGAGGATGTTTTCTTTTCCTTCACTTAATGCTTCATCTGCCCATAATGAAAGGTGTTGTGACCAATGTTGAGATGATAGTCGGCTTACACTTTTCACTTTTTCATCGGGCTGGCGAATTTCTTGTGGTAAGTCTTGAGGCATAATTTCTTGGCTTGCCGTCATTACCGTTAACCAGCGACACACATTCTCTAATTGTCTGACGTTACCTGACCAGTTGTATTCCATCATTATTTGTAAACTTTGTTGATGGAGTACTTTTGCTTCCACACCAAGTTCTTTTGCTGTTTTTTGTAAAAAGTAACGTGCCAAACTTGGAATATCTTCCGTTCTATCGCGTAAAGGGGGTAATTGAATGCGTATTACATTGAGCCGATGATAGAGATCTTCACGAAAATCACCGGCTTGAACACGTTTTTCTAAGTCTTGGTGTGTCGCCGCGATAATGCGTACATCAACTTTAACGGGAGCATAACCACCTACACGGTAAAATTGTCCTTCAGCAAGTACGCGTAGTAATCGTGTTTGAATATCGAGAGGCATATCACCAATTTCATCAAGAAAAAGAGAACCGCCATTTGCTTGTTCAAATCGCCCTTGACGTACTTGAGAAGCTCCCGTAAAGGCCCCTTTTTCATGACCAAAAAGTTCGGACTCAATGAGATCTTTAGGAATAGCCGCCATATTGAGGGCGATAAAAGGCGCGGTAGCTCTTGGGCTATGACGATGTAAAGCGTGCGCGACTAGCTCTTTACCTGTTCCGGATTCACCATTAATAAGCACGCTGATTGAGGAGCGAGATAGTCGACCAATAATACGGTAAACCTCTTGCATTGCGGGAGCTTCACCAATCATATCTGAAACTGATTGTAGCGAGTTTTCATCGTTAGTTGGTTGTTTTTGCTCACGATAGTGAGTAATGGCACGATCAATTAATGCTAATGTTTCATCAATATCAAAGGGTTTAGGTAAATAATCAAAAGCCCCTTGTTGATAAGCATTAACAGCAGCATCTAAATCAGAATGCGCCGTCATGATAATAACGGGTAGAGTCGGACATTGTTCTTTAATTATTTTTAGAAGAGATAAACCATCAATATCAGGCATACGAATGTCTGATAACAATACATCAGGTATTTCGGTATTTAATGCATTAAGCACATCATTCGCATGTTCAAAAGTTTTGCATGACATACCTTCACGAGAAATAGCACGTTCAAGTACCCACCGAATAGAGCTGTCATCATCAACAACCCATACATTTCCTTTTTGCATTGGTTATCTCCTACTTAATTGGCAAATAAATAGAAAATTCAGTATTTCCGGGCCAACTGGTAAATTCAATTTTACCTGAATGTTGATCTACTAAATTACGAGCAATCGATAATCCCAATCCATTTCCACCTTCTCGGCCACTTACCATAGGATAAAAAAGCGTATCTTGTAGATGAGGAGGGATACCATCACCTGTATCAATCACATCAATACGAGCAACAAGGCGATGACGTTCACCATGAAGTGTGACCTGAAAAGCTGTACGGGTACGTAAAATAATCGTACCTCCTTTTTTTTCAACGGCTTGTAAGGCATTACGTGTAATATTGAGGAGGACTTGTTCTATTTGATCTGGGTAATGTGATAATTCAGGTAAACTGGGATCATAATCTTTGAGTAAAATGACATTCTCAGGGCATTCAAGTGAAATAAGTTGAGCTACACGCTCAACAACATGGTGAATACTCTGGTGTGTTTTCGTACCTGGATGTTGTGGGCCGAGTAACCTGTCCACAAGAACACGTAGGCGATCGGCTTGTTCAATAATGACTTGCGTATATTCCGTTAGTGCAGGATCAGGTAAGGATTTTGCCAGCAACTGAGCTGCCCCCCGTAATCCGCCTAACGGATTTTTAATTTCATGTGCCAGCCCCCTAACCAATTCCCTAGCAGCCATTTGTTGGGCTTGTTGTATCTGCTCTTGGCTTAACCGGCGTTGACTATCCATAGGCGCCAGTTCCAGCAAAATGTGTTGCTCGGAAATAGGTTGGGCACTGAGCGACATTGTGTGTGATTGGTTATTAACAACCAAGATCACTTCATTGTCGGTAAAGCTTTGCCCACTCGCTAACGTTTCACGCATTAAATCAGCATCAAAAGAATAATAGCTGAATAAGGCGGTAAAAGGTGTTTCAAATAATTTTCGACGGCTTTGTGCTAGAACTTGTAACGCAGAATGATTTGCATAACAAATAATAAACTCTTTGTTGATAACCAATACAGAGTGTATTAATGAGTCTAAAATTAATGTGTTATCAGGTAAGTCTGCCGTTTCCATATTGAATACCTCTTTGCACCATTTTAGTGCATCTTACCTTTATTGCATTAATGAACCAATGCGTAAGTGAATAGACGGACTCCTTAAATGGGAGAAAAGTGCCCATCCGAAGATGGGCAAAATAGCTTCACGGCAAAAAAAATCGTTTTACATCTCAGGGGTTAAGTTTTTCTCAGTAAAGATCATCTTAAGCACTGTAATACATTTCAAATTCAAGAGGATGCGGTGCCATACGTACACGTTGAACGTCAGTACGTAATAATTCTAAATAGGCATCAATAGCATCATCAGTAAATACATCACCGCGAGTTAAGAATTCGCGATCGGCATTTAATGCGTTTAATGCCTCTTCTAATGAACCCGCGACAGTTGGGATCTCTTTTGCTTCTTCTGGCGGTAAGTCATAAAGGTTTTTATCCATAGCATCACCAGGGTGAATTTTATTGATAATTCCATCAAGACCAGCCATTAACTGAGCAGCAAACGCAAGATAAGGGTTTGCTAAAGGATCTGGGAAACGCACTTCAATACGGCGCGCTTTCATACTAGCCACAACTGGAATACGAATGGACGCTGAACGGTTACGCGCAGAGTAAGCCAACATAACAGGGGCTTCAAAACCCGGAACTAAGCGCTTGTAGGAGTTAGTCGTTGGGTTGGTAAATGCATTTAGCGCACGAGCATGCTTGATAATACCGCCGATGTAATACAGCGCCATTTCAGATAATCCGCCGTATTTATCGCCGGCAAACAGGTTTACACCATTTTTAGACAGTGACATATGGCAGTGCATACCAGAGCCATTATCACCGACTAAGGGTTTAGGCATAAAGGTCGCTGTTTTACCAAATACATGAGCAACGTTTTGTACCACGTATTTATAAATTTGGGTTTCATCTGCTTTTTTGGTCATGGTATTGAAGCGAGTTGCGACTTCGTTTTGACCGGCTGTCGCCACTTCATGGTGATGTGCTTCAACCACTAAGCCCATTTCTTCCATAATATTACACATGGTAGAACGAATATCTTGTGATGAATCAACGGGTGGCAGTGGAAAATAGCCCCCTTTAACCATAGGGCGGTGACCTTTGTTGCCATCTTCATATTTGGTATTGGTGTTCCATGCAGCTTCAATATCATTGATAGCGTAAGAAGCGCCTGAAATATCGTTTTTGAAACGAATATCATCAAACAGGAAGAATTCTGGCTCTGGCCCAAATAATACGGTGTCTGCAATACCACTTGATTTTAAATAATCTTCAGCACGCTTTGAAATAGACCGTGGGTCACGGTCGTAACCTTTCATAGTGCCTGGCTCTAATACATCACAACGAATAATCAGTGTTGGATCTTGGAAAAAAGGGTCAAGCATTGCGGTTGTTGCATCTGGCATCAGTACCATGTCTGATTCGTTAATACCTTTCCAGCCACCAATAGAGGAACCATCGAACATTTTTCCTTCTTCAAAGAAATCGTCGTTAACCTGATGAGCCGGAATAGTAAGATGTTGTTCTTTACCGCGGGTATCAGTGAAACGTAAGTCAATATATCTAACTTTATGTTCTTCAATCATGGATAACACATGTTCAAGGGACATAGGAACTCTCCTGGCGAATGGTTTTATTGAGTGCAGTGGCCTTACACATTTTTCGGTGAATTTTTTGCTCACCTAAATTCTATTGCGAAAAGCATGCCAACTTATCTAAAAAGGGATATATACTGTATTGATGAAGTTTAGTGTAGAATATCTCCTGTGATTTTTTAATTATTGCACAAACTTGGTGCAAATTAAGCCTAATTAGTTGCACTATTTTGGTGCAATCGAACGGATGCTACTAAATTCTGAGGCGTGAAAAGGATCACAATTCAATTAATTGCATATTGTTAAGCAATCATTATTGTGATCTTGTTTAGTCTCTCGTCTAAAGCGTGTACAATACTGCGCTTATTTCTACAATGCCTGAGGCAAATTTTGTGATCGAAAACTTGCGTAATATCGCCATCATCGCCCACGTTGACCATGGTAAAACAACTATCGTCGATAAATTACTACAGCAATCTGGTACGTTCGGTGAACGTGAAACCGTAGCTGAGCGCGTGATGGACTCAAATGATCTCGAAAGAGAGCGCGGAATTACTATTCTTGCGAAAAATACAGCGATTAAATGGAATGACTATCGTATTAATATCGTAGATACCCCAGGACACGCCGACTTCGGTGGTGAGGTAGAACGCGTTATGTCTATGGTAGACAGCGTTCTATTACTGGTTGACGCGATGGATGGCCCAATGCCACAAACGCGTTTTGTGACACAAAAAGCGTTTGCTAACAATTTAAAACCAATTGTTGTTATCAATAAAGTTGACCGCCCTGGTGCGCGTCCAGACTGGGTTGTTGATCAGGTATTTGACCTGTTCGTAAACTTAGGTGCAACTGACGAACAACTTGATTTCCCAATTATCTATGCATCTGCATTAAATGGTATTGCGGGAACAGATTACAATGACATGGCTGAAGATATGACCCCGTTATATGAAGCTATTGTCAAATATGTAGAGCCACCAAAAGTGGATCTGGAAGGTACATTCCAGATGCAAATTTCTCAGTTGGACTACAACAACTACCTAGGTGTTATCGGTATTGGTCGTATTAAGCGTGGTAAGGTTAAACCTAACCAACAAGTGACTATCATTGACAGCGAAGGTAATACCCGTAACGGCAAAGTCGGTAAAGTTTTAGGTCATTTAGGTTTAGAACGTATCGAAGTTGATGTTGCTGAAGCTGGCGATATCATCGCAATCACAGGTTTAGGTGAACTGAATATCTCTGATACGATTTGTGAAGTGGGTGCTGTTGAAGCGCTACCTGCATTAGCCGTTGATGAACCAACTGTTAGCATGTATTTCTGTGTTAATACTTCACCTTTCTGTGGACGTGAAGGTAAATTCGTGACTTCTCGTCAGATTTTAGATCGTCTGAAAAAAGAGTTAGTCCATAACGTTGCATTACGTGTAGAAGAAACTGAAGATCCAGATGCATTCCGTGTATCAGGTCGTGGTGAGCTTCACCTGTCAGTTCTGATTGAAAATATGCGTCGTGAAGGTTACGAATTAGGGGTATCTCGTCCTAAAGTTATCTTCCGTGATATCGACGGTCGTAAACAAGAGCCTTTCGAACAAGTCACTATCGACATTGAAGAACAACACCAAGGTGATGTGATGCAAGCGATGGGTGAACGTAAAGGTGAAATGCGTGATATGCAACCAGATGGTAAAGGACGTGTACGTTTAGACTACATTATTCCTAGCCGTGGTCTGATTGGTTTCCGTACTGAATTTATGACCATGACATCAGGTACTGGTTTACTGTATGCAACATTCAGTCATTATGACGATGTTCGTCCAGGCGAAATCGGTCGCCGTAATAACGGTGTGATGATCTCTAATGGCCAAGGTAAAGCTGTTGCTTACGCACTGTATAGTTTACAAGACCGCGGTAAATTATTTGTAACTCATGGTGCAGAAGTTTATGAAGGCCAAGTGATTGGTATTCATACTCGTTCTAATGACTTAACAGTAAACTGCTTAACGGGTAAAAAGCTGACTAACATGCGTGCTTCTGGTACGGATGAAGCAACAACGCTGACGCCACATATAAAGCAAACGTTAGAACAAGCATTAGAATTTATTGATGACGATGAGTTAGTTGAAGTCACTCCGCAGTCTATCCGTCTGCGTAAGCGTTATCTGTCAGAAAATGATCGTCGTCGTGCTTACCGTAGCAAAGACTAATTCGTTATTCTGATAACCTAATTCTTAGGGCGCGTCAGCGCCCTGAGTTTATACTCGTCATATTTTAAGTTACTGGAGTGTTGGCTACGTTCATCTAGCGAACAACATAGTTTATCGATGTTCCTCACCTATCTGTGATTTAAATTATTTAGAGTTTATATATAAGACGAATGCGGTGGGTAATTTGTCACCGCATAAGTTTTTCTCTTTTTCCTGCTTATCGTTTATCCCTCGGTTTATTTTTACAACTAAAGTACTGTTTAGCTTGTTACTGATGTTTTGAGAGTTTCTTTTACTTATTGGTATCTTTTTAACATATTGTATTTTTTTAATGTTTATTCGTGGGTTGCTGTATATTTTATGTTGATTGATGCACTGAAATTGACGGTGATTGTCCTTAAATTAGATAGCTAAAAACCTAACTTCTTTATCACTTGAAAATAAGTGGCTTAGTTTATCTAATGCGAAAAAAAGATAATGACTAAGTGTACTAATCACTTCAAGTTTCCCTAAATCCATTTCATATTTAAATATTTCTACGCTTAGTACCATTTTTCCTACTCTATTATTCAGGTTTTTGGGATTGCTTAAAAATTAAGTGTGATTATTGTACTTTTTTAACGTTTAAGCCTGTTCAGTAAAGCGATTTATGATTAAAGTAAAATGAGTTTTCTATTATGGAGAGGATTTATGCTTTATATCTTTGATATGGGTAATGTGATTATTGATATCGATTTTAACCGAGTATTCGCAGTATGGAGTAAGCTTAGCGGTGTTCCACTTGCAAGCATAAAAAAGAACTTTACAGCAGGCGAAGTTTTTAAATTACATGAACGCGGTAATATTACAGATATCGAATTTGCTGAAGAAATTAACTCAGAACTTGGCATGAGCTTAAGCTTTGAGCAATTCGCTGAAGGATGGCAGGCTATTTTTATCGCAGTACGACCTGAAGTCATTGATATAATGAATAAATTAAGAGAGCAAGGGCATCGGGTTGTGGTGTTATCAAATACGAATCGCTTGCATCAAGATTACTGGCCTGAACACTATCCTGAAATTGCGGCTTCTGCTGACTTTCTCTATTTGTCGCAAGATCTTGGTATGAGAAAACCAGATCCTGAACTCTTTAAGTATGTTTTAGAATCTGAAGATGTTGAAGCACAAAATGCTGTTTTTTTTGATGATCTACAAATTAATGTTGATGCCGCTCTTTCGGTTGGCATGAATGCAGTACACGTAATTGATAAAAATACCATTATCGAGTATTTCAAAGATTACGATTTTACTCTCCCAGTAGAAGAATAATGCTATCGTAAGGATAACAATGAATTGAATTTGTTATCCTTTTTTATTGATTTATTTCGGAGAGAGTATGATCGCGTTAATTCAACGAGTAACACAAGCAAAAGTGGATATTGCTGGTGGAACAGTCGGCGCTATTAATCAAGGCTTATTAGTTCTATTAGGTGTAGAGAAAGACGATAACGAACAAAAAGCGAAAAGGTTATGTGAAAAAGTCTGTGGTTATCGCATATTCAGTGATGAAGACGACAAAATGAACCTGAATGTGAAACAAGCTGGGGGAAGTTTGCTCGTTGTTTCTCAATTTACACTTGCTGCAGAAACACAAAAAGGTATGCGCCCAGGATTTTCGAATGGTGCTTCTCCAGAATTAGCGAAAAATCTCTATCACTACTTTATTGAACAATGTCAGCAACAAGGTTTAGAAACACAAACAGGCCAATTTGCTGCTGATATGCAAATCACACTGACTAATGACGGACCTGTCACATTCTGGTTACAGGTGTAGTGTTAAATAGTCAGTGATGTTAAGAGGAGCTCAGATATGTACCATTTACGAACCCCAAAAACAGAGGCGGAATTCGATGCTTATTATGCTTTTCGCTGGGAAATGCTTCGTAAACCTCTACATCAACCTGAAGGCTCTGAAAAAGACGGTTATGATACCCTTGCTCATCATCAAATGGTTGTCGATGAAACCGGGCAACCTGTTGCAATTGGGCGACTTTATATTAATGCGGATAATGAAGGTGCTATCCGCTTTATGGCGGTACGTACAGATGCACAAGGTAAAGGCTTAGGAACTCTTGTTGCAATGGCATTAGAGTCATTGGCTCGTCAAGAAGGTATAAAACGGATAGTGTGTAGTGCAAGAGAAGAGTCTGTCAACTTTTTTGAGAAGTTAGGTTATGAAAACTGTGGTCTAGTTACAGGCCCACAAACCACACCCATTAAACACTTCTTTATGAAAAAA
The DNA here is from genome assembly GCF_009915965.1 of Proteus sp. G2300. Lineage (NCBI taxonomy): Bacteria > Pseudomonadati > Pseudomonadota > Gammaproteobacteria > Enterobacterales > Morganellaceae > Proteus > Proteus sp. G2300. The sequence continues at coordinate 84,641 of NZ_JAABNK010000007.1, read as the reverse complement.
AGTATTGAGTCTTTAGATGATATTCTTCATCGACCAGACTGGTGTGCTGAATTACAAAAACAGTGGCACCAACATATCCCTTTAAGTGAAAAAATGGGATTACGTATTACTCAATACACGGGAACACGTTTTTATACCACTATTCCCGAAGCTGGAAATCAAAATCCTCATCACACTATTTTTGCAGGTAGTCAATTTTCACTTGCTACCTTAACAGGTTGGGGATTGATTTGGTTATTAATGCAAGAGCACAAATTACAAGGTGATATTGTGTTAGTGGATGCTCATATTCGCTATCGAAAACCTGTTTCTGGACGTCCTGCCGCTGTTGCTGATATGGAAAATTTGAGTGGAGATTTAGGACGATTAGCGAAAGGGAGTAAAGCGCGTATTAAACTAGACGTTGATATTTGTGGTGATGAAGGTGTAGGTGCTGTCTTTAGCGGGACTTATATTGTGTTACCTTCACAAAAAGAACAGTGCTAAATATCATGATATTAACTTATTGAAATAAATTTTTTAATAAGTTAATACTCCTTTTCTATTGTTTTTTTGACATTCAGGTAGAGAGATAAAAGACTGTGCTTTAATGCTTATTTTATAGAGTTTCTATCGCTATCCAATTGATGTATATTTCGCAGTTTACGGAGGGAAGCATGGACACCAATTTATCTACTCGTCTTAATAAATATATCAGTGAAAGCGGGATCTGCTCACGTCGAGAAGCTGACCGTTATATTGAGCAAGGACTTGTCCTTATTAATGGTAAACGAGCCGGTATTGGCTCACAAGTATTTGCTGGCGATGAAGTCAAAGTCAATGGTCGATTAATTGAAGCACAGGATAACTCTGAGCTTGTTTTAATCGCGCTGAATAAGCCTGTGGGTATTGTGAGTACTACAGATGATGGCGAAAAAGATAATATTGTTGACTATGTTAACCACAGTACCCGAGTTTTTCCTATTGGGCGCTTAGATAAAGATTCTCAAGGGCTAATTTTATTGACTAACCATGGTGATTTAGTCAATAAAATCTTACGTGCAGGTAACTCTCATGAAAAAGAGTACCTTGTGACAGTAAATAAACCGATTACAGATGAATTTATTCATGGAATGGGTGCTGGCGTACCTATCATGGGGCAAAAAACGAAGAAATGTAAGGTGAAAAAAGAGGCGCCAATGGTGTTTCGTATTACCTTAGTTCAAGGTTTAAATCGCCAAATTCGTCGTATGTGCGAATATTTTGGTTATGAAGTCACTAAGCTTGAACGCGTTCGTATTATGAATGTGAGTTTATCAGGATTACCGGTTGGTGAATGGCGTGATCTGACCGATGACGAACTGATCACTTTATTTGAAGCGATTGAGAAATCAACGTCTGAAGCACCACCAAAAGCTAAGCAGAATAAACCGAAAAAACAAATCAGTAGTAATGCAAAAGCGCTGGGTATTTATATTCCTGAAACAAAAAACAAAGAATCAGAAAATAATGCACGTAAGCGCTTTGTTCAGCCAGGCCGAAAAAAGAAAAAGCGTTAATTTCATCTTTGTAGATGCGAGAAAAACAAAAAAACACCTGAAAGGGTGTTTTTTGTTTGCTCTATTTATGCATCGATAATACTAGTCTAAATTCAACTCATCTAATTTATTTTGACGACGTTCAAGCACAATCGCAGCAAGTTCGGCATTCATAACGCGTTCAATTAAAGTGTCATAGTCTTCTTTCGATAGGCAATAGAACAATGGAGTTTCGTGGTCATCACACACAAGCAGTGTGCTGTTATCTTCAAGTGCAGTTAAAGGAGATTGTTGAAACGTATTTAAAGATATTTTTTCAGGGGAAAAATCTTCGTCAGACATGAAAACTCCACAATAAAGAAAAGGGTAATGACGCATTGTAACGCTTTTTATTAAGGGAGCAATCCGTGCTCCTGCGAAAGATCAAGATTATAGGTGATTAATTATTTCGCCGTTTTGTATTACTGAGTTGAGTATTTGTTGCTCACCGTTACTTCCAGTTAATGTACCATTAAGTGTTGATACCACGGAGTTTGCACGTAAATCACCTTTCAATTTTAGTGTAAATTGACCTATTTCGTCAGAGTAGGTTGTTTTTAAACCTAATGTATATGGTGTTGATAATGGGACATTCAGTCCATTAGCAATCAGTGAGAATTGGCGTTGTTGGCTAGATTGCACTAAACCCGCTGAGCCTCGCACAATGCCATCACCAATAAAGGCCGAATATTGCTCAACAATTGCGTTATCCTGCTGAGTGACAATGTTTAAATCAGGGCGACGTAATTCAATACGATTTAATGTTCCACTATCTGCATTTAATCTTGCTGAGCCTTGCCATAATCCCCATTCACCTTCTTTTGCAATTATTAAATTTTGCAGTTTTCCTGTTAATCCTGTGAATTGGAAAGGAAATTCTGGTGTGATATCAATTAAAATTGATTGGTTTATGGATAACTGTTCGATAGTTATATTTTTAATATCATAGCTGTCGTCAATTGGTTTAGCTAGAAAAACGAGCCAATTTTCAGGAAGGGTATATAAAAGGCCTGAAAGCGTCGCTTCGTGAATAGAAATGGTTTTATTGTCTTTATTCCAATTACCAGCAAGTTTAATTAGGCCTTTTTCATAACGTAAACTAAGGTTATCGAGATTGAGCTGATTATTTTGTTGATTCAGTTTTGCGATAAGATCAGTGAAATGTTCATCTTGAAAAACAATGTCATTTGCGTTGAGTTCACCTGTTGTGAATGCAAGGTTTTTACCCCAGTTAAATTGAGAGAATTGCCCATCAAAGCCACTCACAGCCCATTGTTTTCCTTCTGCCGTAAAATCAACAATATTAAGTGCTCTTATGCTAATATGAGGATATTCAGAAATTGATTGCATTAAATCACTGAAGGTTTGAGACGATTGCCAGCGTAAGCCGTTCATATAGACGTCATCAAGTTTCCATTGATTATCTTGATACTGACCACTTAATGATAGTGAACCATTGAGTAAACGCGTTCCCAATTTTTCTATTTGAATATGATTGGGTTGATATTGACCAGAAATGATAAAGTTACTGAATTCATTATTATTTATCATGCCATTAGCAATAGAAAATTGGAAATGACCAGCGCCAATAAAATCTGTTGAGGTTGGTACCCAAGGCGTAATACCACCAGTGACTTTTTGGGCTTCAAAAGAAAAATTGGTTTGAGTACCGTTTAACGCCATATTTTTAAATTGCAGAATATCAGCACTTAACGGCATCGAAGTGGTTTTATTAGTAAATTCAATATTGCCATTTTCTAATGTGATTTTTTGAAGGTGAGAAGGCGCAGTAAAAAATTGCCAATCAAATCGAATTTGCGCTGATTTTGCAGATACGGTTGTTTTGTCTTGTTTAGGATTAACGAAAAGGTCATAAACAATAATTTGTTCTGGTTGCGCAAGGTCATGCTCAATGCCGGAGAAGCGAATATCATAGTCAGTATATTGTGTTAGCCATTCGCTTGTTTTTTGTGCGCCCCACTGAGTTTGGATGAAAGCATAAATTATAATAATAAATAAAATCACGATAAGTATCAGAGATACCAAACTTTTCATCAACCAGCGCATAACCCTTCTCCCGTAGTTTTATACTCCATCAAAACATTATACAGTTATGCCTGAAAACTGAGCGATGCTCAAGCTTTCATCTGATAAATCAAAGAGTCTTAACCTACTTATTAATGAGATAAGATATTTTGTTTATCAAATTCTGTGAGTTTGGAAATTTATCTAATTGGTTTCTTACTTCTTCTAATATATTTATCGTCGTTTGAAAATACTGTTTTTCTGTATTATTTAGATCCTTGTTTTTTAATTTATTATTGTAATTAATTAATTGGGAAATCAATTCATTAGGTTCTAGACTTCCTGAACGATAAATATCATAAAAATTAGGTGTGATGCGAATCTGGTTTTGTAAGTAATCAAATGAATATTGAAGAGCATCCGATTTGTCTTTGTTTTGGGGCTGGTTTAAGTGTGGATTCGCCAAAAAAGTATTTAGATCTTTTTGCATATGTTCTAGATTAAATTCAGCGACTGATTTATTACCTAAATATGCAAATTTATGGTTGGTGTTAAATAATGAAAGAATGGAATCTTTAAGATAAGTAAAAAACTGACCAAGCGTTTTTATATGGTAATTTGCAGTAGAAGGATGTGTTTTGAGAAATTGCAGAGCTTTATTGTTGACAATATTGAATGAGGTTGGCATCTCTTTTCCTTTTATCATCAGTTAAATCATAAGTATTAATTACTGCAACAGAAAGGAAAATGCTTGTATAAAAACACCCATCACTTTGAATTTGAAGATAAAGCGTTATTTCTTAATCGGAGAAATAACGCTTTATAGACTGATTTTCTAATTATTTTTCTGGTGGAAAAATCAGATTTAAAATAATGGCTGTTAAACCACCCGCGGCAATACCTGATGAGAGTAAAGTTTTTAACCAATCAGGTGCAAACTGTAATATTTGAGGTTGTTGTGAAACGCCTAATCCCACAGCAAGTGAAATCGCAAGGATCATAATTGCTCGGCGATTTAATGCTTCTTTAGAAACGATACGTACACCAGATGCGGCAATCGTACCGAACATGACTAATGTTGCCCCACCCAATACAGGCTCAGGAATTCGTTGCACAAATTCCGCAACGAATGGAAATAAGCCTAAAATAACAAGCATTGCTGCTACAACATAACCTACATAACGACTAGCAACGCCTGTTAATTGAATTACACCATTATTTTGACCAAAGCAAGAGTTTGGGAAGGTATTGAAAAATGCTGAAACCATGGAGTTAATTCCATTAGCCAAAACGCCCCCTTTAATACGTTTTATATAAACAGGGCCACTCACAGGTTGTTCAGAAACATCCGATGTAGCGGTGATATCACCAATGGTTTCCAGTGAGGTGATCATAAACACCAGCATTAAAGGAATAAGTAAATGCCAATCAAATGACAACCCATAATAAAATGGCTCAGGGATCGTCATCAGCGGTGTTTCTTGATGTTCTATTGGCGTTGGTAACATATCAAGTGCCCAAGCAAGAATATAACCGACAGTCATTGCAATAACTAAAGAGGCAACGCGTAAATAAGGGTTTTTTTGTCGGTTTAGTAAAATAATGACGATAAGTACAGAGCCTGCTAACAATAAGTTCTGTGGTGAGCCAAAAGTATTATTTTCGATAGCAGCATAACCGCCACCTATAGACGTTAATCCGACTTGAATTAATGATAGACCAATAATCATCACGACTACGCCTGAAACTAAAGGCGTAATGATACGTCTTGCTAGGTGAAGTACGCGTGAAAGGACGATTTCTGTTAATGAGGCGATCATTAAGGTTCCAAAAAGGGCTGCCATCATTGTTGGAATATCGGCACCGCCATTTTTAAGAGCTAAGCCCCCCATGATTAAAGGCGCAACAAAGTTAAAACTAGTTCCTTGGATCGATAATAATCCTGAACCAATTGGCCCCCACGCACGAATTTGTATTAAAGAGGCAATACCTGATGCAAATAAAGACATACTAATAATGCGTTGGGTATCGTGTGCCGGTAGTCCTAATGCTTGGCAAATTAAAATTGCGGGAGTAATAACTGCGACAAACATGGCTAAAAGGTGCTGACATGCGGCAAAAAGCGTTTGAGCTAATGGCGGTTTTTCTTCTAAAGCAAAAAGAAGCTCGCTATTTTTTTTAACTGAAACATCACTATCTTTAGGCAATTTTTGATTTTCTGAAGTAACCATGGTGTGAATTTCTTATTCGACAAAAACGGTATTTTAATGATCTGCGCCACAAAAGCAATCGTTTGCGTGAAAATGATGTTATCAAAATGCATAAGAGGCGCTCACATTTTTATATGTTTTAACTTGTGTTTGTCTCCGTTTTTTTTTCTAATCGGGGATACCTGCTTTTGGCGTTGTTTATGGATGAACTTAGCGTCGTAGTATTTTTATATAAAATTAACAAATAAGACGGGGTACATAAATGTATCATCTTGATGTTTATGGCACGCTGGTTGCGGCCACTTTGGTTCTCTTGATCGGACGTAAGTTAGTGAAATCTGTTCCTTTTTTAGAACGGTATACGATCCCAGAACCTGTTGCAGGTGGGCTACTTGTTGCAGTTCTTTTATTAGCATTTAAATCTTTTATGGATTGGGAAGTCAGTTTTGATCTGTCACTTAAAGATCCATTAATGCTAGCCTTCTTTGCAACAATCGGGTTAAACGCAAATCTCGCGAGCTTAAAGGCCGGAGGAAAAGCGCTTTTTATTTTCGTCTTTGTCGTTGTTGGGTTGTTGTTAGTGCAAAATACCGTTGGTATCGCGCTAGCAAAAATGTTAGGTCTTGATCCATTAATGGGATTACTTGCAGGCTCGATTACATTATCGGGTGGTCATGGTACAGGAGCGGCTTGGGGTAAAACGTTCGTTGAAAATTATGGCTTCATGAGTGCATCTGAAGTGGCAATGGCGTGTGCAACCTTTGGTTTAGTTTTGGGAGGATTGATTGGTGGCCCTGTTGCGCGCTACTTAATCAAAAATATTCCAACGCCAGGATTAGGAGCTGACGACCATGAAATGCCAACAGCGTTTGAGAAACCCACTACAGGTAGAATGATCACGTCAATGGTCTTGTTAGAAACCATTGCGATGATCGCGATTTGTTTAATGGCGGGTACATTCCTTTCTCAATTATTAGAAGGTACTGCATTCTCATTACCGACCTTTGTGTGTGTCCTGTTTATCGGCGTTATTTTAAGTAATAGCCTGTCAATGCTTGGTTTCTATCGTGTTTTTGATAGAGCTGTGTCCGTTTTAGGTAACGTAAGTTTATCGTTATTCTTAGCGATGGCATTAATGAGCTTGAAATTATGGGAGCTTGCATCTCTGGCGATACCTATGTTGGTTATCCTTGGCGTTCAAGCGGGTGTCATGGCGCTATACGCTATTTTTGTGACATTCCGAGTAATGGGTAAAAATTACGATGCGGCGGTTTTAGCTGCGGGTCACTGTGGTTTTGGTTTAGGGGCAACACCAACGGCAATTGCCAATATGCAAGCCGTTACGGATCGTTTTGGGCCTTCTCATCTAGCGTTCTTAGTCGTACCAATGGTTGGTGCGTTCTTTATTGATATTGTGAATGCAATAGTGATCAAGCTGTATCTACTATTGCCATTCTTTACACCTATAGCAGGATAGTTTTACCGTTATCACTGAAGAAGTATCTCTGTATTAAATAGCACCCCATTGTTGGTTTTCAGCATTGGGGTGTTTTTTTATGGGATGTTCTATTTCAATATCACGCTGAATCGAGTTTAACGGCATGTTAAGGCGATGCAAAGAATGATCTTATGCTTGGCTATACTGTGTTTTAGTCGGTAACCAGCGTTCGATTAAGGCTTGTGAATGCTTAGGGTAATGTTCATGTAGGTAACGTGCAATACGTTGTACTTCAGGAATGAGTCCCTGATCGCGTAATAAATCAGCCACTTTAAATTGTACATTACCTGTTTGCTTAGTACCTAGAAGCTCACCAGGGCCACGAATTTCGAGATCTTTTTGGGCAATGACAAAGCCATCATTGCTGTCTCTTAATACCTGTAATCGTAAACGAGCGGTCTGCGTTAAGGGGGTTTTATAAAGTAAAACACAATGAGAGGCAATCGCACCACGGCCAACACGACCACGTAGTTGATGTAATTGCGCAAGACCTAATCTTTCAGGGTTATCAATAATCATCAAACTGGCGTTAGGTACATCGACACCAACTTCAATAACAGTTGTTGCAACGAGGAGGTGTAATTCATTTTCTTTAAATGCCGCCATTACAGCTTGTTTCTCTGTGGGCTTCATTCGCCCATGTACCAATCCTACTTTGATTTCAGGGAGTGCTATTGTTAGTTCATCATAGATAACTTGGGCTGCTTGCGCTTCAAGCACTTCAGAATCTTCAATTAGGGTGCATACCCAATAGGCTTGTCGATTCTCTTCTGTGCAAGCCAGTCTGATGCGTTCAATAATGTCATTACGGCGAGTATCAGGGATAGCGACAGTAGTAACAGGCGTACGCCCCGGCGGTAATTCGTCGATGATAGACGTATCCATATCGGCATAAGCGGTCATCGCTAAGGTACGTGGGATCGGGGTTGCTGTCATTACTAATTGGTGAGGATGAAAGCCTTGCTCTTCACCTTTTTTCCATAAAGCGAGACGTTGGTGTACTCCAAAACGGTGTTGTTCATCAATAATCACTAAGGCTAGAGAGTGAAATTTAACTTGTTCTTGGAAAATCGCATGTGTTCCAATAATGATCGATACTTCACCATTCGCAATGGCATTTTGCTGTGTTTCGCGGGCTTTCCCTTTCTGTTTTCCTGCTAGCCAACCTACTTGGATACCAAAAGGCTCAAACCATTTTCTAAAGGTTAATGCATGTTGCTCTGCTAACAATTCTGTTGGTGCCATTAAAGCCACTTGCTTACCATTAGCAATAGCACGTAACGCACTTAATGCGGCAACTAGCGTTTTACCTGAGCCTACATCTCCTTGGATCAATCGCATCATTGGATAGTCTTTTTCTAAATCTGTTTCTATCTCATTGACGACACGTTGTTGTGCATTAGTCGGGGTAAAGGGGAGAGAGGCGAGAAATTGCTGACGTAATGTTGATGTATATGGCATAAACAATGGCTCTGCACGATAAGATTGTGCACCAGCTCTTGCATTGAGCATACCTAGATTGTGAGCTAGCAATTCTTCAATAATTAGCCTTTTTTGCGCAGGATGCTGTCCTTTCTCAAGTTCAGCAAAAGCGATATCAGGAGGCGGATTATGTAAAGTACGTAATGCTGTGGCTAGCGGGGGTAAACCATGAATAAATTGCTCAGGTAATAATTCGTTAATAGCACAGGTATCAAGTAATTCTAATGCTTGCTCTATTAATTTACGTAATGATGTTTGGCGTAAGCCTTCTGTCGTTGAATAGATGGGAGTGAGAGTTTCTTGCAGTTTAACTTCAGCACCAGCCACTTTAATTTTATATTCAGGATGAATAATTTCAGGGCCTCTACTTCCACGTTTAACCTCGCCATAGGCCGTGACTTGTTTACCTTGAGCAAGGTTATTTTTCATCGCCGCCGTAAAGTTAAAAAATCGGAGCGTTAAAATTCCTGAGCCATCAGAAATTTGGCAGGTCATCATTTTTCGTCGGCCAAAACTGACCTCGGTTCTTAAGATTTCACCTGAAACAGTCGCAGGAATACCGGGAAGGAGATCACTAATGGCATATAAATGTGTTTGATCTTCATAACGCAAAGGAAGGTGGAGTAATAAATCCTCAATAGTCACAAGCCCTATTTTTGCCAGCTTGTCTGCCTGACTTGCACCTACGCCGTGAAGAGTGGTTAAGGGGATTGCATCAAGCAGTTTTCCTTTCATGGGATCAATACTCCGTCTTTTTTAATTTCCTAAGTTGTTTTTGTGTCATTTGCATTTCAGCCCACCATGAGTCAGGTGCTTCTATTTCACCACGATCATTAATGTATGGGCGAGGCAGGCCTTTTCGGCGAGAAACTTCAGCCAATACTGGGTATCCACCTTCAAATAGCAGAATTTGTTGTTGTTCTTTTGTCAGGGCGCTCTCTGTTCGATTATACATACCCGCGGCCTGGCGTTGTCGTTGTGCTTCATACAAAATTAAAGCACTGGCAACCGAAACATTCAGTGATTGCACCATACCCATCATAGGAACAATGATATCTTGATCGGCAAGTGCGATAGCATCTTGTGAGATACCTGTTTTTTCCTGTCCCATAATAATACAAGTTGGGCGAGTGTAATCAATCTCGCGGAAATCGACAGCTTTATCTGAGAGATGTGTCGCAAGAACTTGCATACCTTGAGTACGAAAGACATTCACGGCATCAGTGATTGAAGGGTGTGTTTCGACATTTACCCAACTGTTACTTCCTGCTGCGGGGGAGATGAGCATTCGCATTTTTTCTTCAGGCCAAATAGCATGAATTTTAGGAATACCCACGGCATCAGCTGTTCTTATGACTGCTGCCACATTATGGGATTTATGCACTTCTTCAAGGCAAACTGTCAGGTCGGGTTGCCGCATTGCCATCATTTGGCAGATGCGGGCATATCGAATTGAATTCATGATTAGTTTTTATTGCGGCTAACGCGCAGAACATCAGGCATGATGCGAAGTTTACGCATGATATTGGCTAATTGAATTCTGTCTTTCGCAGTTAAGCGAATAAAAGCACAATACACACGACCATCTTTTTCTTCTGTATTCATACTTTGAATACTTGAATTTGCATCATTGATTGCGGCGGTTAAGTTTGCTAATGCACCTTGATGGTTAATCATATCGACTTTGATTTCAGTAATGAAATCACTGTTGATCTCTTTATCCCATTCGACAGGCATGAATTTTTCAGGCTCTTTCTGATAACCACGAATATTACGACAAGATTCATGGTGAATAACCAAGCCTTTTCCTGGGCTAATATGTGCCACGATAGGATCACCTGGAATAGGACGACAACATTTAGCAAAGGAGATCAATACGCCATCGGCACCTTTAATTGGCAGTTTAGGTGTTTCATCATTAGTTGCATTTGTTTGTGCGTTATCATCTTGATTGTGGCTATCAATTAATAAATTACGCGCGACAACAACACTCATAGTGTTACCTAAACCAATCTCAGCCATTAAGTCATCAATGGAATGAAGCTTCATTCGCTTCAATTCACGCTCAATATTCTCGGCTGAAATATCAGTGAGCTTATGCTCACCTAGAGCATGATTCAATAAACGGCGGCCTAAATTAATGGAGTCTTCGCGTTTTAAATTTTTCAGTAGTTGGCGAATTTTAGAGCGGGCTCTTGAACTGACGACAAAGTTTAGCCAAGCCGCATTCGGTCTTGCACCTGGAGCCGTAATAATTTCAACGGTTTGTCCTGTGCGTAGCGATTGTGAAAGTGGATAAGGTTGTCTATCAACTCTTGCACCCACACACGCATGACCAATATCAGTGTGTACAGCATACGCAAAATCGACAGGCGTCGCCCCCGTTGGTAATTCAACAATGCGACCTTCTGGGGTGAAAACGTAGATTTCATCAGGAAAAAGGTCTGATTTTACGTTTTCGATAAATTCAAATGAGCTACCTGCGCTTTGTTGCAATTCAAGTAGACTTTGCATCCAGCGTTGAGCTCTTACTTGTGCGGTTGTACCCGGTTGTTCACCTTGCTCTTTATAAGCCCAATGTGCTGCAACCCCCATTTCAGCCATTTGATCCATATCTTCAGTGCGAATTTGCACTTCAACTGGCACACCATGTGGGCCAATAAGTGATGTATGAAGAGATTGATAGCCGTTAGCTTTAGGGATAGCAATATAGTCTTTAACTCGCCCCGGACGTGGTTTATAAAGACTGTGCATTTGACCTAATACGCGATAACAGGTATCGACTTCTTTCACGATAACGCGAAAGGCATAGATATCCATAATCGAGTGAAAACGTTGCTCTTTTAGCAACATTTTGCGATAGATAGAGTAGAGGTGTTTTTCGCGACCGTTAACTTTGCATTCGATATGTGCTTCTGTCAGGCGACCTTCAATTTCAGAGAGGATTTTATTAATCATCTCTTTTCGGTTACCTCGAGCAGCCTTAACGACTTCTTTTATCACTCGGTAACGATTAGGGTGTAGCGCCTCGAAACCCAGTTCTTCAAGCTCTGTCTTGATATGATGTATACCTAAACGATGTGCCAGAGGGCTATAGATTTCGAGTGTTTCGCGAGCAATACGGCGACGTTTATCTGGGCGCAATGAACCCAGAGTGCGCATATTGTGAGTTCGGTCTGCCAGTTTGATTAAAATGACGCGGATATCTTTTACCATCGCCATAATCATTTTACGAAAGTTTTCAGCCTGAGCCTCTTTTTTGTCTCTAAACTTTAATTTATCCAGTTTAGAAACACCTTCAACAAGATCGGCCACTGTACTACCAAAAAGAGTTTCGATATCTTGAAAGGTTGCAGGCGTATCTTCGATAACATCATGCAACAACGCCGCCATCAGCGTTTGGTGGTCTAATCGCATATCTGCGAGAATACACGCAACCGCAACAGGGTGAGTAATATAAGGCTCACCACTTGAACGAGTTTGTCCCTCGTGGGCATTTCGGGCGACGATAAAGGCTTTTTTAAGTTGTTCAACTTGCTCTGATGGCAAGTATTTTTGAACGATTTGATTCAGGCTTTCAAACAGGTACAAGGCAGACCTACCCCTATTTTATAAAACGATTAACGACGACCTTCCGCAATCGCTGAAACAGCTTGTAATTCTGCTGCTTCTTGCTCTTGCTGCTCTTGACGTTCACGAGCATCAAGAATTTTACCGTTAATCAGGCCTTCTTCAATTTCACGTAGCGCGACAACAGTCATTTTATCATTTTCTTCTGGAACTAAAGGATCTTTAGCGCCAACTTGTAACTGACGCGCACGACGTGCTGCGACCAGAACAAGGTCAAAACGGTTACCAATTTTTTCTACAGCGTCTTGAACGGTTACGCGTGCCATATTTGTGTTACTCCACCATTAACGAAATGACTGGGCATAATACTGAAAGTTAACTCAGTCTGCCAATAATTTGCTGATTAAATCACCATGTCGTAGCGTTTGACGATCAAGGCGTAATTTTTCGGAACGAATAATTGATTGTAAATCAGCAAGCGCAGTATTGAAATCATCATTAATCAGCAAATAATCATACTCATTAAAATGTTCCATTTCCGATACAGCTTGTGACATACGTTTTGTAATCACTTCTTCGCTATCTTGCCCACGTCCTCGAAGTCGGCGATAAAGCTCTTCTTTTGACGGTGGCAGAATAAAAATACTGCGAGCTTCAGGCATCGCTTTACGCACTTGTTGCGCACCTTGCCAATCAATATCTAAAAAGACATCAACGCCACTGGCTAAGATTTCTTTGATGACTTTGCCGGATGTACCGTAGTAGTTACCAAAAACACAAGCATGTTCGAGGAAATCCCCGCTATCTATCATGTTTTTGAATTCTTCTTCAGTAACAAAGAAGTAATGTTCACCATGGCTTTCTCCCGGTCGCATAGGGCGAGTCGTATGGGAGACGGAAACCTGCGTGTCATATAAAGGCTGTGTTTTTAACAGCGCTTGAATAAGACTTGATTTACCCGCACCGCTTGGAGCGGAAACAATATAAAGAGTTCCTTGGATCATGATGACTTTCTGAATTTGACTGGAGAATTAAGTATAAATACAAGTTTAGGGAGCAAATCCCCCATATAGTATACACATACAATGAATGACATACAGTGCCCATGTTTAATAGAGGGCTATTTTTTTCTTATTGTATTCTCTTTTTTAATTGGGAAAACAAGAGAAAAATTAAACTATGTCAATATTAACATATAATTAAGGGTGCAGTGATAGGAATTACCTTTTATCACAATAGCGAAAAGAGATTATATTTTGAGATACCCCACAGAATCAAAAATAACCGCTGTTGTTAAAACAGCGATTCGTTAATCTTGATTCTCGTAATTAAAGACAGGTAAGCCCAATTTATAACGAATAGCGAGAAGTCGAGCCGTCAATCCTGCAATAAGGGTAATGATGATAATGACGTCTCTTGGTAATGGTGTATAAAACAGTAATCCCATATAAAGCCATGCGGCGCCAAAAGCGATACCGGCATAAATTTCTTTTTGGAAAACCAGAGGAATGGTATTACAAAGCATATCCCTTAATACACCACCAAAAGCACCTGTAATCACCGCGGCAATCGCAGCAATAATTGGGCCATACTCCATATCGAGTGCAATTTGTGCGCCGATAATAGAGAAAACCATGAGACCAATGGCATCTAGGATAAGAAAGAGTCGCTGTAGATGTTTCATCATGGGAGCAACCCACATGGTGATAACAGCAGCACATGCAACAGTGACAATATATTCAGGATGCTTAACCCAACCTAGTGGGTAATGGCCGAGGAGAATATCTCTGACAGAGCCTCCACCAATGGCGGTTGCAGAGGCAATAATAATGACGCCAAAAACATCCATTTTACGACGACCAGCAGCAAGCGCACCGGTCATGGCTTCTGCAGTAATACCAATAATATAGAGAACACTAAGTAACATGATTTTTTAATTTTCTGACTATTTAGTGAGGATAGAGTAATTACCTTGCGAAAAAGTCTCGACTGAATTTTTTTAGTGCCAGGTAAAATTAATTAGTTTTTATAATGTGGAAATTTATTTCCCGATAAGGATAAATATGTCTTTTCAGGAACACCAGATTACATTCGATCGCCGTCATCATCAGTTAACTAATATAAATGTTTGGACGCCAGATAGCCAGTGGTTAGTCTATGATGTACGTCCCAATGGAGGATCTTTTACAGGTCTAACCATAGAAAAAATTCATGTGAAAACAAAACAGCAACAGATAATTTACACAGCCATGCAAGGGGCACACGTTGGTGTTGCTACTGTATGTCCAATAGAGCCTGTACGTTATGCCTTCATTCATGGCCCTGAAAACCCAGACGATGAATGGCATTATGATTTTCATCACCGTCGCGGTGTGATTGTGAATGAATCAGAGCAAAATCGTGCTTTTAATATCGATGCATGCTCTTTGACTCCCCCTTATCAAGCAGGGGCATTACGGGGTGGTACGCATGTTCATGTATTTAGCCCTGATGGTTCACGTTTAAGCTTTACTTATAATGACCATATTATGCATGAACTGGGTTGCGAATATGATCAACGTAATGTCGCTGTCGCGGTACCATTAAAAGCAGTTAATGTTGCTAAAAAACACCCGCGTGAATATGACGGTGAATATTTTTGCACTGTGATAAGTCAAACTGTTGCTCATCCGAAAAAGGGAAGTGACGAAATTAATAAAGCTTATGAAGAGTGCTGGATTGGAACACAAGGCTACACTAAAGTTGATGGTTCACAACAGCGTTGGGCGATCGCTTTTATTGGCGATACGGTGAGTGAAGATGGCGAAAAAGTTTCTGATATTTTCTTAGTGGATTTACCGGATGATAATCATGCTTTCAGCATTGAAGGTGATAAACCACTGGCAGGAACCGACACAACAATGCCAGCTGTTGCTAAAGGTATTCACCAAGTCCGTCTAACAAACACAGCAAATAGAAAATATGCGGGTGTTTTAAATCAGCCTCGTCATTGGTTAAGAAGTTCACCTCAAGGTGATGCGATTGCTTTCTTAATGAAAGAGGGTAATGGTGTTGTACAGTTATATACCGTTTCGCCAAGTACGAAAGAAATAAAACAGATCACCTCGCAGGATTGGGATATTCAGTCAGCCTTTACATGGAATAGTAATGGACAATATCTCACTTTTATTTGCGATAACAGCGTGATGTTATGTAATGCAAAAACGGGTGAACTAACGCGATTAACAGAAAAAACAGCACAAGCACCAAGTAGTGATGCCGTTGTATTCTCTCCGGATGACCAATATATTGCATTTATGCGCGATGTTGATGGTTATCGCCAGATATTTACAGTCGAGACAGGGTTGTAAAGTGTCATAATATATTGAGAAGATATCTTCTCATTTAATAAAAAACCGGCATTGTGAAAGCAATGCCGGTTTGTGTTTTTTGAGGTGTACAACTTATTGTAAAACAGAAATATCTGCGACTTTTAAGAACAGTTCACGTAATTGGCTTAACATGGTTAAACGGTTGATACGAACCGCTTCGTCTTCATCCATTACCATAACTTTATCAAAAAAGTTATTGACCACATCACGTAATGAAGCCAGTTCAACTAATGCTTCTTGGTATTTGCGCTCGGCAAATAATGGTGCCAGTTTATCTTGTAATACAGAAAGATTAGCCGCTAATTGAACTTCTTCTGGTGCTTTTAAGACGGAAGCTAAAACAGTGTCATTCAGTTTTACGTTAGCAGATTTCGCTAAGATATTAGAAACCCGCTTATTTGCTTCTGCTAATGCGGAGGCTTCTTCTAATGTACGGAAATAAGTTACCGCTTTAACGCGAGCATTGAAGTCAGCTGGTTGTGTTGGGCGACGAGCTAATACAGCTTGAATAGTATCAATGCTGTAACCCAATTCTTGATACCAAGAACGGAAACGGCCTAACATAAATTCAACCACATCACTGACGACATTTTTGTTCGTCAGTTTATCACCGTAAAGGCGAACCGCTTCTTGCGTCAGCTCTTCAATATCCAACGGTAAATCTTGCTCAACGATAATGCGTAAGACACCCAGTGATGCACGACGTAAAGCAAACGGATCTTTATCCCCTTTTGGATGTTGACCGATGCCGAAAATACCTGCAAGGGTGTCCATCTTCTCTGCGATAGCGAGGGCGCTAGCAACAGGATTAGAAGGGAGTTCATCACCGGCAAAACGAGGCTGATATTGTTCTTTCAGTGCAACAGCAACGTCTTCGGCTTCACCATCATGACGTGCATAATGCATACCCATAACACCTTGGGTATCCGTGAACTCGAACACCATATTGGTCATTAAGTCACATTTTGACAGTAAACCCGCACGGGTTGCTTTATTAACATCAGCACCCATTTTATCTGCAATAAAGCCAGCTAATGCTTGAATACGGTCGGTTTTATCACGCAGTGTACCTAAGTCTTTTTGGAATAATACGGTTTCAAGACGTGGTAAGTTATCTTCTAAACGTTGTTTTCGGTCAGTTTTAAAGAAGAACTCTGCATCAGCTAAGCGAGGACGTACGACTTTTTCGTTACCACTAATGATCTGCTGTGGATCAGATGATTCAATGTTAGTGACGAAAATAAAGTTAGGTAATAATCCACCTTGTTTATCATAAACAGGGAAGTATTTTTGGTCACCTTTCATGGTGTAAACCAGTGCCTCAGCAGGAACGGCAAGGAATTTTTCCTCAAATTTTGCTGTTAACACAACTGGCCATTCAACCAATGAAGTGACTTCTTCCACTAAGCTATCGCTTAAATCTGCGATACCGCCCAGTTTTTCAGCGGCAAGACGAGCATCATGAAGAATAATGGATTTACGAGTTTCGTAATCAGCGATAACTTTTCCGCGCTCATAAAGAATTTCAGGATACTGATCTGCATTATCAATCGTAAATTCGGCTTCCCCCATAAAGCGGTGACCACGAATAACGCGATCGCTTTGGATACCTAAAATTTCACCATCAATAACAGTATCACCTAATAATAAGGTGACAGTATGAACAGGACGTACAAAGTGAGTATCTTTATCACCCCAGCGCATTAATTTTGGAATTGGTAATTTTGATAATGCAGTGCTTACCATGCCAATCAGCAATTGGTTAACTGCTTCACCTTTTACTTCTGCACGATAAAATAACCATTCGCCTTTATCTGTTGACAAGCGTTCTGCTTGGTCAACAGTAATGCCATTACCTCTTGCCCAACCTTCAGCTGCTTTGGTTGGTTTACCTTCAGCGTCAAAGGCTTGAGCAATTGCAGGACCACGTTTTTCAATGGTTCTATCTGCTTGTGATTTCGCCATATTAGCGACTTTAATGGCTAAACGGCGAGGTGCTGCAAACCAAGATACATCACCATGAGTGATATTGGCGTTGTCCAGCTCTGCAGTAAAATTAGCAGCAAAAGATTCAGCTAAAGAACGAAGCGCTTTCGGCGGTAATTCTTCCGTGCCGATTTCCACGAGGAAAGTCTCAGTTGTCATGATAGCCTCTTACTTTTTACACATAGGGAAACCAAGCGCTTCGCGAGAAGCATAATATGCTTCAGCAACTGCTTTGGTTAAAGTACGGATACGTAAAATATAACGTTGACGTTCTGTCACTGAAATCGCTTTACGTGCATCCAATAGATTAAAGGTGTGTCCTGCTTTTAAGATACGTTCATAGGCAGGTAAAGGCAGAGGTTTTTCTAACTCTAACAACTCGCGAGCTTCTTTTTCATATTGTTCAAAGCAAGAGAATAAGAAGTCGACATCAGCATATTCAAAGTTATAGGTTGATTGCTCAACTTCATTTTGATGATAGATATCGCCGTAAGTGGTTTTACCCAATGGGCCATCACACCAAACTAAATCATAGACGCTGTCTACGCCTTGAATATACATGGCAAGACGCTCTAAGCCGTAAGTAATTTCGCCCGTAACCGGTTTACACTCTAATCCACCCACTTGTTGGAAGTAGGTAAATTGCGTCACTTCCATGCCGTTGAGCCAAACTTCCCAGCCTAAGCCCCAAGCACCTAATGTTGGGTTTTCCCAGTTATCTTCCACAAAACGAATATCATGGATTGTTGGGTCTAAACCTAACTCTCTTAATGAGCCAAGATACAGTTCTTGAATGTTATCAGGTGATGGCTTAATGATAACTTGGAATTGGTAATAGTGCTGTAAACGGTTAGGGTTTTCACCGTAGCGTCCGTCAGTTGGGCGACGTGAAGGTTGTACATAAGCCGCCGCAATAGGTTCTGGCCCTAATGCTCGTAAACAAGTCATTGGGTGTGATGTACCTGCACCCACTTCCATATCTAATGGTTGGACAATGGTACAGCCCTGGCGAGCCCAGTAATCCTGTAGTGTCAGGATAAGACCTTGAAAGGTTTTGGTATCAAACTTTTGCATGTTATATCCGCATGGCGATACATAGAATAAAAAGAAAGGTTTCAGTATACCTTCTAGACGAAAGATATACAGCAAGGAATGCGGGCAATTTTCCCTCGATCAAAAAAATAATCCTCTAATTGACTTTATGACTATGCTCAAAGAAATAGATTGAATTTTTTTTCATCTATTTACATGTATATTTATACAGTATATAAGTGGTGCTATTGAAAGTTATTGATAACAAGGAA
Organism: Proteus sp. G2300; assembly: GCF_009915965.1. Taxonomy (NCBI): domain Bacteria; kingdom Pseudomonadati; phylum Pseudomonadota; class Gammaproteobacteria; order Enterobacterales; family Morganellaceae; genus Proteus; species Proteus sp. G2300. Next base: position 65,639 of record NZ_JAABNK010000007.1, on the reverse strand, counting down.
TGAGAGAATGAGCAAACAGCGTTGCGACTGGGTAACCCATGATCCTGATTATTTAGCATATCATGACGATGAGTGGGGGAAACCTGAACGAGATAAATACAAGCTTTTTGAAATGATTTGCCTTGAAGGTCAACAAGCTGGGTTGTCTTGGTATACTGTACTCAAAAAAAGAGCAGGTTATCGCCACTGTTTTTTGGGCTTTTCACCTGAAAAAATTGCCAAAATGACTGAGAACGATGTTGACGCGCTATTACAAGATCCCGCGATTATTCGCCATCGAGGAAAAATTAACGCCATTATTAATAACGCGCGTATTTTTATGACAATGGAAGAACAAGGTGAAGATTTTAGTCAGTTTATTTGGCAATTTGTTGATAATAAACCAATTGTTAATCAGTGGGATGATATATCTCAAGTACCTGCATCCACTGAAATCTCAGATAAGATGGCAAAAACGTTAAAGAAAAAAGGTTTTAAATTTGTTGGTACAACCACTTGTTACGCTTTTATGCAAGCCGTAGGTATGGTAAATGACCATATTCTCTCTTGTTTTTGTCGTCAAGAAGAGAGTGAAAACACCAATAAAAAGTAAAATGTGGGTTGAGTTATCTTTAACTTAAGAAGTTATTGGTTTTATATTTCAATATTTAAATCTGTATTAATATTCCTATTTTATCATTTCTATTATAACTATTGATGCAGATTAAAGCTCGCGGTATGGTATTTCTTAACGAGAAAGCAACATAGAAGATACCTGCAAAGATGACTCAACTATCACAATTTGGGCAAAAGTTTGCTCAGCATTCAGGCATTGCTCGCTTGATGCAAGATTTAAATGAAGGGATCCGTACACCCGGTGCTGTGATGTTAGGGGGAGGAAATCCAGCTCATATTCCTGAAATGGATAACTATTTTCGCCAGTTACTTAAAGAGATGACAGAAAATGGCACGTTAAGTGATGCCGTTTGTAACTATGATGGCCCGCAAGGCAAAGATGCGACGTTACAAGCGTTGGCGGCATGTTTAAAAGAGAAACTGGGTTGGAATATATCAGCAAAAAATATTGCATTAACCAATGGTAGTCAAAGTGCTTTTTTCTATTTGTTCAATTTATTAGGTGGCACAACCAAAGAGGGGAAAAAACGTAAAATTCTTTTTCCAATTGCCCCTGAATATATTGGTTACGCAGATTCAGGATTAGAAGAAGATCTGTTTGTTGCAAATAAGCCAACTATAGAAATGTTACCTAATGGCCAATTCAAATACCATGTTGATTTCGCTCATCTTGAGATCAGAGATGATATTGCGGCTATTTGTGTTTCAAGGCCAACAAATCCAACGGGGAATGTTATTACTGATGACGAAGTGGAGAAGCTAGAGGCTTTATCCAAGCGACATAATATTCCTCTGATTATAGATAATGCTTATGGCGTTCCTTTTCCGGGTATTATTTTTACCCAAGCCACACCTCGTTGGAATGACAACACTATTCTTTGTATGAGCTTGTCTAAGTTAGGCTTACCTGGCACACGTTGTGGCATTATCATTGCTAATGAAGAGCTAATTTCGGCTATCACAAATGTGAATGGCATTATTAGTCTTGCACCTGGTGGCATTGGTCCTGCAATGGCATTAGAAATGCTAAAACGTGATGATTTAATGCGATTATCTCAAGAGGTAATTGGGCCTTTCTATCATCAGCGTGTACTGGAAACGATTGATATTATCCGTCGTTATCTACCTGAGGATCGTTGTCTCATTCATAAACCTGAAGGTGCTATCTTTTTGTGGCTTTGGTTTAAAGATTTGCCTGTTTCTTGTGAAGAGCTTTATCGTCGTTTGAAAAAACGTGGTGTGTTAATGGTGCCTGGGCATTACTTTTTCCCGGGGTTAGAGGATTCATGGGAGCATGCTCATCAATGTATGCGTATGAATTACGTGCCTGAGCCTGAATTGATAGAGAAAGGAATAAAAATTCTGGCTGAAGAAATCGAGAACATCTATCAGCCAGTGAATATCTAATAAAAATGCCCCTTCAGCGAGAAGAAGGGGCAAAGACAATAACGAGGACTTTTGAGCATAAGTTTGACGGAAAGAAATTGATTACTAAAACGTTAGCAATCCGTCTCAATCTAAATTTCTTAGCACGAGAACTATTAAAACAGACATTTATAAAATCTATGGCTTAAATAAGAGCCATTCATAGCCTTAATTATCCCTCTGCTAAGCAAAATGTGGATTTTAGTAACATATTTAGTTCAACTGATTAATATATTTATTATTTTTGCTACAAAGTCCAGATTATAAGTGCCATTAATTGTGGTGTTATTATGCGTAAAAACATCGCTAAAGGATAAACGGTGGCATAAGAAAGAGCCGCAGCCCCACTTGAGCTGTGAATTGAGTTTGCAAAGGCCAATGCAGGAGGATCAGTCATTGAGCCTGCTAACATACCACAAAGACTTAAATAATTAAGTTTAAAGAAGACTCTGGCGATGACACCTACAATCAATAACGGTAATAGCGTAATAAGAATACCATAGCCAATCCAACTCAGTCCTTGACCATAAATTAAGGTTTCGACAAATTCACCGCCAGAGTTTAGTCCTACCACAGCAAGAAACATGACAATGCCCAATTCTCTCAATGCTAAGTTTGCGCTTGGGGGCATAAACCAATAGAGCTTACCAAATGTCCCAATACGCCCTAAAATTAAGGCAACAACAAGCGGACCACCAGCTAATCCCAATTTAAGTGCCACAGGAATACCGGGAATAAAAATAGGAATAGAGCCAAGTAAAACCCCTAATCCAATACCAATAAAAACGGGTAGCATTTGAACTTGTTCTAATTTTTGGCGAGCATTACCTAACAAGACAGTAATCGCTTCAATAGATTCGGGGCGACCAACAACATTAAGAATATCCCCGAACTGCAACATACTGTTATGACTTGGTATAAGTTCGATACCTGCACGATTTAATCGAGTGACTACGACATCGTATTTTCTTTTAAGATCAAGATCTTTTAAACGCTTGCTTAATACTGAATCGTTAGTGACAACGATCCGCACAGATTGCAGTAAATTTGTTGACGTTGAAAGTGACGCATCGACCTCTTCCCCTAATATAAGACGTACTTTATTGAGATCTTCTTTTGAACCAACAATATGCAGTAAGTCCCCTAATTGAATAATTGTTGATGGCATAGGTACCATAATGTTGTCTCCTCGTTTTAAACGTGAGCAGACGAGGGCATCTTCATTGAGTAAAGGAATGTCTTGCATTAATAGGCCATCTAAATTGGGATTTTTAATAGCAATATTAATGGTATGTAGTGTATCTTTAGTACTATTTTGTTGATTACTAAAGGCTTTTGCTTCTTCATCAATATTGATTTTAAAGAAGACACGAAGAAGCCACATAACGAGTAAAATGCCACAAATCCCCATAGGGTAAGCCATTGCATAACCCATTCCCATTTGTCCTACAGAGGTCGGGTCAACTTGCAAATCTGTCAGTATTTGTTGCCCTGCGCCCAAAGAGGGGGTATTAGTGACCGCACCAGAAAAAATACCCAAAATAATAGGCAAAGGAACATCAAACAAACGATAAATAGAGGCTGTTATTATTGAGCCGAGAAGAATAATTAAAATCGCAAATGCGTTTAGTTTTAAGCCTGAAACGCGTAGTGAAGAGAAAAAGCCAGGACCGACTTGGATACCAATCGTGTAAACAAAAAGAATAAGCCCAAATTCTTGAATAAAATGAAGTGTTTGTGCGTTAAGCGAAAAATTATAGTGCTGAGCAAAATGACCAATAATAATCCCACCAAAAAGAACACCGCCTATCCCTAAACTGACTCGATAGATTTTGATATTGCCAATCCAAAGACCTAGAGCGCCTGCTAATGACAACATCACCATTGTTAGTGCAATATCACTCATAAAAAAGATCCTGTACCTAAAAAAATAGAAATGAGAAAATTTGAGCTAAAACGATAAACCTATTTTGGCAAAGAACAATGAAAGCCGCTGTGTCTTATCGCACAGATTTAACATATATAGAGATCAAAAAAATAAAAAAGACAAATATAGAGTTAAAGTATTTATTTAAATAATGAGGGTTGAATTTTAATATCAGAGAAACATAATAATTAATAATATTATTATGTTTATTCTAATTAGAAAAAATGAGTCTTTTTACTAAACTTATTTAGTGATTAGAAAATTAAGCTGTTTTATATTATCTTTCTCTTGTTCTATAAGAGAAAACAGGTTTAACTATATGATAAAAAGCGTTGACTACAGATCTCGTTTTATAGGTGCCCTATGACATTCAGAACGACAAGTAAAAATTTAACATTACTCGTATTATTGGTGACATTACTGACAGGGTGTTCAAGTGTAATGACTCATGCAGGCCCGAATAAAGAACTTTATTCGGGAACAAAAAATAATATGACAATGTTAAAAGACAACGAAACAGGATGGGCAATGAAACCATTGGTTATTCTTGATCTCCCTTTTAGTGCAGTATTAGATACTTTATTATTACCTTATGATTATTATACTCAAGATGATGATAAAAGTGATAATTCGCCTAAAGAACGAATAAAAAGATTGGAAAGCACCACTGCAAATAATAATCATGAAAACAAGAATTAATATCAAATTAATGACTAAATACTAAATAAGTAATTATATTTAGTCATTATTTGTTTACTTTATTATTTATTTAGTACGGTTTCTTCTTTAGGACCAAACATTTTATTTAAGCTATTGAGCTCTTGCATTTCCTTTTCACATATTGCTTTTTGTTCTGTCAGAGATGCTGCCATTATCCGTTTTTTGCTTTGCTCAAAATTTCCTTTAATCTCCGGCATATTGTGCTTCAGATCTTCTCTTTGAGAGATGTACTGAATAAATTTATCAGCCTCTTTAAAGTACACTCGACAAGCATGAGTCGTGGATGCTTGAGCTGGAAGTGCAGTCGACAATAAAAGTAATACAACACCCCACCAACATTGTTTCATTCTCTAAACTACCTACCTTATTTGACGTAAGGCAATTATATAAAAAGTACATTAATTAGACGATAATAATTGAGAATAAATTTGTTATTTTTTTTCATTTTGTCTCTATAGAGTAAAGAAAACCATAGTAAAGCGAAGAAAGGGAAATAGGCTTGTTACAATAACTTTAAAATACACATCGTTTTTATGATAAAAAGTTAAAAATCAATCGTTTTGGTTGAAAACCATACGAACAGTCAGGAGATACTAAAAAAGTATTGACGCAGTGGGTTTCTGGCAGTAAGATGCACCTCGTTTTCGGCGAGTAGCGCAGCCTGGTAGCGCAACTGGTTTGGGACCAGTGGGTCGGAGGTTCGAATCCTCTCTCGCCGACCATATTAAGAAACCCCGCTTTTAAAGCGGGGTTTTGTCGTTCTAGTCCCTAGAAATTAGGTTGATACATTTCGATGTATCAGATCTTCGCCTTTCTTTTTTCGCCATATTGGCATCCTCTTTGGCTTATTTTATATCGCGTCGGGTACTCCGTTTTTTTATTAAGCTCAAAAACAGAAATTCGTGGAAATATTTTCCATAATAAAGATAATTATTTGATGAATTGTGCTTTTGATTTGGCAACGATGATAAAGTCGTTCAGTTATTAGGCTTATTGGAGGAATACTTTTATTTATTCTTAATGAGAAGCCTAGATCATCAGCTCAATTCTCTTTTTATGGGCAATGGAACTTCTGATAATCCTCAAAAAATATGAATTTTCTACTATTAAAGGATCAAAACTATTAATAACACACTGAATTTAATGGTCCTGTTTAGTTTAGTGATTTGTTAAGTTCGGTATTTTGGTTGTTTTACTCTAATGATTTTATTTGTATCAAAGTCAGGCCCCTCTAATCGTACGGTGATTTTTCTTCTATAACAGAATAAAGCACCAAATTCTTTGTTTCATTTCAAAATATTCGTTCAATATTTAAGCGGTTAATCACAAATTACCGCTTTTTTTAAAACAGTCATTTCACTTAAGGATTTCTTAATACGTAGTTTTATTGACTATATATTAGCCAGAGACTTATTTTTTTATTCTGAGTTTGTTCGATATTTGTTTCATTTGTGTTTATAACGGGTTCTTTTTACTGCGTAGACCCTTATTGACGTAAGGGGATACAGTTGGTTAATTGAACAATGACAAAATAAAAAGGTATTCCGTTTTTAAACAGGAAACCAAAACACAACAGAACAATGTCGGAGAGTAATGATGAAAAGCTCCAAAAAACAGACAGGAATTTTAACCGCCACAATCGGGCTACTTGCATTAGCTGTTTCTGCGGGAGTGCAGGCAAAAACATTAGTATATTGCTCCGAAGGTTCGCCTGAAGGATTTAACCCTCAGTTATTTACCTCGGGAACGACTTATGACGCAAGTTCAGTGCCTATTTATGACCGCTTAGTCGAATTTAAACTGGGTACAACGGAAATCATTCCAGGGCTCGCTGAAAGTTGGGATGTGAGTGATGATGGTAAGGTATATACCTTCCATTTACGTAAAGGTGTAAATTGGCACAGTAGTAAAACCTTTAAGCCAACTCGTGAATTTAATGCCGATGACGTAATGTATACTTTTATGCGTCAAATGGATCCAAAACATCCTTACCATAAAGTGTCAGGTGGCAGTTATGAATACTTTACTGGCATGGATATGAACAATATGATCGAGAAAATCGAGAAAGTTGATGATCATACCGTTCGTTTCGTTTTAACACGTTCAGAAGCGCCTTTTATTGCTGATATGGCGATGGACTTTGCATCTATATTATCTGCGGAATATGCCGATAATATGATGAAAGCAGGAACACCTGAAAAAGTCGACTTAGATCCTATCGGAACAGGTGCTTTCCAATTACTGCAATACCAAAAAGATTCTCGTATTCTTTATAAAGCCAATGACCAATATTGGGGTAAAAAACCAGATATTGATCGTTTAGTCTTCTCTATTACACCTGATGCTTCTGTGCGTTACGCTAAATTGCAAAAAGGTGAATGTCAGGCAATGCCTTATCCTAATCCTGCCGATATCGCGAAGATGAAACAAAATAGCGATATCAATCTGTTAGAACAGCCAGGCTTAAACGTAGGTTATATCTCATTTAATGTTGAGAAAAAGCCACTGGATAACCAAAAAGTTCGTCAAGCGTTAAGCATGGCAGTGAATAAAGACGCCATTATTGAGGCTGTTTATCAAGGAGCTGGTCAAAAAGCCAAAAACCTTATACCACCAACTATGTGGGGTTATAACGATGAGATCGTTGATTATGAATATAACCCTGAAAAAGCGAAAGCACTGTTAAAAGAAGCTGGTTTGGCAGATGGCTTTACCATCGATTTATGGGCAATGCCAGTACAACGCCCTTATAATCCAAATGCACGTCGTATGGCTGAAATGGTACAGGCGGATTGGGAAAAAATTGGTGTTAAAACCAAGATTGTGAGTTATGAGTGGGGTGAGTATCTCAAACGTGCTAAATCCGGTGAACATCAAGCTGTTATGATGGGATGGACAGGTGATAATGGGGATCCAGATAACTTTTTTGCTACACTCTTTAGCTGTGCGGCAAAAGAACAAGGGTCGAACTATTCAAAATGGTGTTACAAACCTTTTGAAGATCTGATCCAGCCAGCGCGGATCACCGCTGATCACGACAAACGAGTTGAACTCTATAAGCAAGCTCAAGTTGTTATGCATGATCAAGCCCCAGCATTGATCATTGCTCACTCAACTGTTTATGAACCAGTGAGTAAAAAAGTGGAGAACTATGTGGTTGATCCATTAGGCAAACATCACTTCGAGAATGTCTCTCTGAAATAACAGTAATACCTTACTTTAGTACGGTGTCTTTCTTTGAGAAAGGCACCGCTATTCCATAATAAAGAATACATTCAGTACACTGTGGGCGCAGGGGACTTTCCCCTGATTTATCAGCGCTGTCTTTTAGCTGATGTTTGAAAAGAGAATATAGGATATGCTGCAATTTATCCTTCAACGTTTGGGACTTGTGATCCCTACGTTTATCGGAATTACATTACTTACGTTTATTTTCGTGCATCTTATTCCGGGTGATCCGGTCATGATTATGGCGGGTGAGCGTGGATTATCTCCAGAGCGCCATGCTTATTTAATGGCAGAATTAGGGTTAGATAAACCTTTATGGCAACAATATCTCAATTACCTTAATGGAATTTTCCATGGTGATTTGGGCATTTCATTAAAAAGCCGTATCCCTGTTTGGGATGAATTTTTACCTCGTTTTAAAGCGACACTAGAACTTGGCGTTTGTGCCATGATTTTTGCAATTGCTGTCGGCATCCCTGTGGGGGTTCTAGCGGCGGTTAAACGCGGTTCTATTTTTGATCATACCGCTATTAGTGTGTCACTAGCAGGCTATTCCATGCCAATTTTCTGGTGGGGAATTATGCTTATTATGCTGGTGTCTGTGAAATTAGATTTAACGCCCGTATCAGGGCGACTTGCTGATAGTGTCTTTTTAGATGATAGCAATCCATTAACTGGCTTTATGCTCATTGATACTTTTATTTGGGGAGAAGAAGGCGATTTCATTGATGCAGTCCATCATATTATTTTACCTGCCATTGTATTAGGAACCATTCCTTTAGCGGTTATTGTGCGTATGACTCGCTCATCCATGCTTGAAGTATTAGGTGAAGATTATATTCGAACGGCAAGAGCAAAAGGTTTAAGTCGTGCTCGTGTCATTCTTATTCATGCATTGCGTAACGCGATGTTGCCTGTTGTTACTGTTATTGGATTACAAGTCGGTACGATGTTAGCTGGTGCTATTTTAACGGAGACTATTTTCTCATGGCCAGGTTTAGGTCGCTGGCTAATTGATGCCTTACAACGACGAGACTACCCCGTTGTTCAAGGTGGTGTGCTTTTAATTGCAACGATGATTATCTTTGTCAATCTGTTGGTTGATGTTCTTTATGGCATTGTGGATCCGCGTATTCGCCATAAAAAATAAGGAATGCATAATGACTGAAAATAAAGTTATACCGGTCATCAATGCACCGGCACCTATGACACCGTTCCAAGAGTTTAGGCACTATTTTAAACAAAATAAGGGCGCAGTTGTTGGGTTGATTTATATTGTAATTATGTTGCTGATTGCGTTATTTGCGGGCTTCCTTGCACCTCACGCACCGAATGAGCAATTTCGTGATTTCTTATTAGCACCTCCTGTTTGGCAAGAGGGAGGTAGTTGGCAATTTATTTTAGGAACCGATGATGTTGGCCGAGATATTCTTTCTCGCTTGATGTTTGGTGCTCGCCTTTCATTATTAGTTGGCTGTATCGTGGTGGTGCTATCACTGATCTTAGGGATTATTCTAGGATTGGCTGCTGGTTATTTTGGTGGACTTGTTGATATCGGCATTATGCGAGTGGTCGATATTATGCTGGCATTACCAAGTTTATTACTGGCATTAGTGCTAGTGGCTATCTTTGGACCTTCAATCGTCAATGCGTCTATTGCACTGACTTTTGTTGCTTTACCTCATTACGTTCGATTAACACGTGCCGCTGTTTTAATTGAAGTAAATCGTGACTATGTCATTGCTTCTCGCGTCGCAGGTGCGGGTTCAATGCGTCAAATGTTTATTAATATCTTACCTAACTGTCTTGCACCTTTAATTGTTCAAGCGTCTTTAGGCTTTTCTAATGCAATTTTAGATATGGCAGCATTGGGCTTTTTAGGTATGGGCGCTCAGCCACCAACTCCTGAGTGGGGAACTATGTTATCTGACGTGTTGCAGTTTACGCAAAGTGCATGGTGGGTTGTGACGTTCCCTGGTCTTGCTATTTTGTTTACTGTACTTGCCTTTAACTTAATGGGTGACGGTTTACGAGATGCGCTTGATCCGAAATTAAAGCAGTAACGGAGTAAAAAGATGGCACTATTAAATATTAATCAATTATCTGTTCACTTCGGTGATGAAGATACTCCGTTTAAAGCGGTAGACAGAATTAGCTATCAGGTTGAAGAAGGGCAAGTTGTTGGCATTGTTGGAGAGTCTGGTTCAGGTAAATCGGTGAGCTCACTGGCTATTATGGGGCTGATTGATTTTCCAGGTCGAGTGACGGCGCAAGAGCTTTATTTTGATGGACGAGATCTTATGAAAATTTCTGAATCAGAGCGTCGAAACCTTGTAGGTGCAGATGTTGCGATGATTTTCCAAGATCCGATGACCAGTTTAAACCCCTGTTTTACTGTCGGCTATCAAATCATGGAAGCATTAAAAGTCCATCAAGGTGGAAGCCGTAAAACTCGTAAGCAACGCGCTATTGACCTTTTAACGCTGGTGGGGATCCCAGATCCCGCTTCTCGTTTAGATGTATACCCGCATCAACTTTCTGGCGGTATGAGCCAGCGAGTGATGATTGCAATGGCGATTGCTTGTCGCCCTAAATTATTGATTGCAGATGAACCCACAACGGCACTGGATGTCACTATTCAGGCACAGATCATTGAGCTTCTACTTGATTTGCAAAAGCAAGAAAATATGGCACTGGTGCTTATTACGCATGATTTAGCGTTAGTCGCTGAAGCTGCTGACACCATTATTGTGATGTATGCGGGACAAGTGGTGGAATCAGGGAAAGCGTCTGAAATTTTCAAATCGCCTCGCCATCCTTACACGCAGGCATTATTAAGAGCACTTCCAGAGTTTGCGAATAATAAAGCGCGATTAGCATCACTGCCGGGTGTTGTGCCTGGTCGTTATGATAGGCCAACGGGATGCTTACTTAATCCCCGTTGTCCTTATGCTCATGATGAATGCTATAAAACTGAACCAGCCCTAAAAGAATTGGGGAACCACCGCGTGAAATGCCATACACCGTTAGATAATACAGGGAGACCTACTCATGGCTGAAGTTAATCCCAATGTCACGACGCCCTTATTAAAGGCGGTCAATTTAGCCAAATATTACAGTGTTAAAGGTGGACTGTTTTCAAAAGAGAAAACGGTGAAGGCGCTTGATGGTGTTTCATTTGAGTTAGAACGTGGTAAAACCTTGGCGGTTGTCGGTGAATCAGGATGTGGAAAATCGACGTTAGGTCGATTATTAACCATGATTGAAATCCCGACTTCGGGAGCGCTTTCTTATCGTGGGCAAGATCTGTTAATTAAAGATAAATCCGCAGAGAAATTACGTCGCCAAAAGATCCAAATTGTATTTCAAAATCCTTATGGATCATTAAATCCTCGTAAAAAAGTCGGACAAATTTTAGAAGAGCCTCTATTGATCAATACAACACTTAATGCTTCTGAGCGCAAAGAAAAAGTATTATCAATGATGGCAAAAGTAGGCTTAAAAACAGAGCATTATAGCCGATACCCTCACATGTTTTCTGGTGGTCAACGTCAGCGTATTGCTATTGCACGTGGTTTAATGCTTGAGCCCGACATTGTGGTGGCGGATGAACCGGTTTCAGCTCTCGATGTTTCCGTGCGTGCTCAAGTACTGAATTTAATGATGGATCTTCAACAGGATATGGGGCTTTCTTACGTCTTTATTTCCCATGATCTTTCCGTTGTTGAGCATATTGCGGATGAAGTGATTGTGATGTATTTAGGCCGTTGTGTAGAAAAAGGAACGAAGACACAAATTTTTGAAAATCCTCAACATCCTTATACACAAGCCTTACTATCAGCAACACCAAGATTAACACCTGAATTAAGACGTGAACGTATCAAACTCACAGGGGAATTGCCAAGTCCGTTAAATCCACCAATAGGGTGTGCTTTTGCCGCGCGTTGCCGTCGTGCGTTTGGTCCATGTAGTCAATTACAGCCCACTTTAAAAGATTATAATGGTCAACTTATTGCTTGCTTCGCTGTTGAGCAAGATAATATGGTGTTTTAAATAACAAAGAGAGTAACTAATTAAACGGCGCAATATATATATTATATTGCGCTTCTGTTTTATTAATAATATTTAACTAATTTTGATTGAATAATCTGATTATGATTTAATAAATATTAAATTTTATTTTTATATAAAATTTTAAAACACTATTGATATTAAAAATAAAAAACACTTCCTATTATAAAACGTCATCACTTTATTTTGTTTTGTAACATCTTAATAAGATTTTTATAGATTTAAATTTTAGAGAGTATCATATTTTTTAGTGAATTATATTATTCATCAATATAGAATATCAATATTATGACTTAAAAAGTGAAATTGAACTTCTATTTTCATTTTACTATTTTTATCTTACAACTATACTCAAATAATAATAATTATATATTTATCTACTTTCATTTTAATGGATAGGGCGTTTTTATCGCGCTATTTTCTTTATTGAGGGTGATACATAACCTAAAAAATACAGTATAATCACTCTGTTCAAGTATGTATATTGGAAATAGCAATGATGAAACCTCATCTTAAACATTCATTAACAATAAAACAGATGGCTGCAGTTGCGGGCGTTACGTTGGTGACTATTGCTATTTTTATCAGTATTCAACTTATTTATTTGATAGATCAACGTCGTGAAGATTATCAAAATCAGCTTTTTAATGCGGGTGTCAGTATCCAACAGCCACTCGCTGATGCATTGTTACGATCAGATTTAAATGATGCCAAAAAACAGATAATTGGGTTAAAAGCCACTGGTATTCTCGGTAAAGCGATTGTCATGCAACCTGAAAATATTCAAGTGATGAGCTTAGATTTTGCACCCAAAAAGGAAGTTTCTGATTTCTCAAGTTGGCTTTTTGGCATTCCTGTTGAAACCGTTGTGCCATTGCAACCATTAGGCATTACGTCAACGGATGATAAATCCTATACTGGCTATCTTATTTTACAAGCTGACACAAACCGCTTTTATCGTTTTGCCAGCAATACTGTCGCATTAATGTTAACAACATATCTGTTGATGGGGCTTATTCTGACAGTTGCTATTAGTTGGTGTATCAATCGTATTGTGGTGAAACCTTTACGCCAAATCGCCGTTACTCTTAATAAAGATAGCCAGGTTTCAGCTTTATCTTGCCCAGAATCACATCGTGATGATGAGATTGGTTTGCTGGTTAAAGGATATAATCATCAAAAATCTGATCGAAAATTGCCGAAGGTCTGAACCTTCTTACGCCATAATGAGTCTAATCACTATAGTGATTTCATTTCATGTTTCTGTGGTGACAAAGAATGATAATACAAAAAATAGACATTAAACATCTCACATGTCTTTTGGCGCTTATTGTTAAACCTCATAAGTGGTTTAATACCAAGGATTAATAAAACAGAGGTTCACATGCAGGGTGTAATGACACGAATTTTATTGGGAAGCGTTATGTTTGGCGCTGTTGTTTGTCAAGTTCAAGCTGAAGCTTTACAGCCTGATCCCGCTTGGCAAGAAGGGCGACTAGCAAATGGTTTTCAGTGGCAAATTTTACAAACACCGCAACGCCCTAATGATAGAATACAAATTCGCTTATTAGTGAATACTGGTTCTTTATCAGAGAAAAGCAGTGAAACGGGTTTTTCATCCTTGGTGTCTAAACTCAATGTATTGGAAAATACAGGCCTTACACCTGAAAAACGTGATAATTTATGGAAAAATGCATTAGATCCAGATTACCCGTTACCTCCAATGATCGTTTCATACGATTTTACGGTTTATAATTTAAGTCTACCAAATAACCAACCTGAACTATTAAAAGATGCTTTTGCATTACTAGCCGGTATTACTAAACCCGCACAATATACTGAAAATGCAGTTCGTAATGCGATTCAGTCACCACTTCCTGTTGCGACATTTCCGCTTAATATTGAAGATCCTATCTGGCGCTCACGCCTTGAAGGTTCTAACCTAAAAGGCCATAATCCAGGTAAACCTGTTAATCAATCTGTGAATACGAAAGAATTGTCGGATTATCAACAGCGTTGGTATACCCCTGATATGATGACGCTTTATATTGCAGGTAATGTTGATAATCGAGTATTAACCGAAAGTATTAATCAGGCATTTTCATCTCTATCGGGTAAGCGAGTCACTCCTGTCCCTGTGCCGATGCTTGCAGATATGAAGCCTGAAACGTTATATGTACAAGAATCAATGCGGGCTAAAGACCAAATTTCGTTAATTTGGGATTTAGATTGGTCGCCAGTAAAAGACTCTGATACGTTAAATAAATATTGGTTAAGCGACTTAGCTCGCGAAGTGATTTTTGTGCATTTAGGTCGTAGCCTTGAACAACGTAAAGAAAATGACAGCACACAAATTAACATTGATTGTCGAGTACAATATCAGCGCGCAAGTTGTTCTTTAAATATCGATACTGCGACAGCGAATATCCCAGCATTAGCATCATGGGTGGGGGAAGAACTGGGCCGTTTGCGTAATCAAGGGATTAGTGATGAGTTGTATCAAGAACTCCAACAAGAGAAGCAACTTCAACTAACACAGCTGTTTGCTCGTTATGCAAAAACCAGTACTGCTCTTTTAATTAATCAGCGTTTGTTATCACAACAAAGTAATATTATTGATATTCCTCCAGAACAATATCAACGTTTACGCCAAGCGTTTTTAGCGGGTTTAACCAAAGAGACATTAAATCAGGAGCTATCTAGAGTATTATCTGAAGATATTACTTTTGTATTAACACAAAGTGGTGAAACACCTACTGTAAATTTAGGTGAATTGCGTATTCAATTTGAAAAGCAAGTTCATCCAGAAACGGCGAATGCGCCGACTCCAGCTGTTACGCAAAATATAACTGTGGAACCGACAGCAAAGAAAGAGTGATAAAACAAGAATAGGCGAGTATTGAATATATATGAGTCATAAAATAAAAAGCCAAAAGTGTATTCATAACATTTTTGGCTTTTTATTGTTTATTATTAAAGACGTTTAAATGCTTCTTTAATAATAGCGATTAAATCTTCACGAGTATTTCTTTGAGTTGTAAATCCTGCAATAGCAATCTGTTTTTCAGGTAAATAATAAGCAACAGAGCCCCAGTAACCTAGGTGATAATAAAGTGTACCTAGGCTAGTTTCTTCAGCCATCAATCCTAAGCGGTAATTTGCAGCACCTGTATGTGAACCTTGCCATTTCATCTCTTTTAAAGTTGATGGATGTGAGTAAACCCTATCTTCAAAAAGATCAGCTGTAAATTTAGCTAACTCAAGTGTTGTCATCACTAATCCACCCCCTCCAAAAGTATCCATGGAGGCGTCAATATAAGTGCCTTCATGTTCACCTGTAAATTGTCTAGCGCGAGTTTTTAGGGGGATGGGGGAAGGTTCTAAATCCTCCCACCACGTTTGTGGTAAGTTTAAGTCTTGAAAATGCAATAATTCACGAACTGCTGTAGCCATGTTTTTTCTCATAAATTGAGAAAGAATATCGCCTAATAAGATGTAGCCAGTATCGGAATAAATAAAACGTTTACCCGCAGGAATAACAGGAAAACCTTGTTCAGCATAATGCGCTATCTGCTCTTCGCGCGTCCATTTATGAGACGGGTTATTAATAACTTTTACAAGGTAAGCGTCATTAGCGTGATCAAATAAACCACTACTGTGGCTTAATAAATGGCGTAATGTGATAGTGTTAAGATCATATCCAAGTTCTGATAATGTTCGTTGATAACGGGGATTTAGATATTTGGTGATATCATCATCAAGAGACAGCGCATCTTGTTCCCATAAGCGTAAAAAAGCCGCGGCAAGAAAGGTTTTTGTATTGCTTGCGATTCGAAAAGGAGTATCTACAGTTAATTTCTTCTGAGTACTTTCATCGGAGAATCCATGTGCTATACCAAAAGGGTATTGAACACCGGCGCCTGTAATATAGATAGCACTCGCTGAGGGTAAGGCATGAAAAGCATCAGTCATTGATTGAACCATAGTTACTTCCTTATCTATCAGGAAAATAATCAGTAAAAAGGGTGTACTTGGCACCCTTTATTTAAATATCACAGTTATTCTTTATTTATTTTTTGCCGTTGCCCGTAATTCTGTTACGGTTTTACCGCCTATTCCCCAATTATCTGTTTCTACTTCATCAATGACGACAACGGTAGTTGCTGGGTTTTTACCTAACACATCAACCAGAAGTTGTGTTGCGCCCGCAATGAGTTGCTCTTTTTGCTCTGCGGTTGCACCTTCGCGTGTAATTTTAATATTAACGTATGGCATTGTTTTTCCTTATGACGTTATTAATAGGTGGTTAATGTAGGGAATTAACCATGTTGTTTTATCATAAATTTAAGATGTTGATTGCGTTTCAGCCAACTGTTCTTTGCGCATATTTGGGCCATCGGTAGCGATCCATGCTGCACAAAAGAGGGTTAATCGGGCAAAAAAGTAGAAGAAAGCCATTAAGCCTATTACTGAACCGAATGCGGCACCTGAAGGTGAACTGGCAATTCTTGGTAACATCCATGTCATTACTGATTTCAAAATTTCAAAACCGATGGCGGCGATAAGCGTACCTTTGATCAGAGAGATTCGCTTAGGTTGATGGCGAGGTAAGATCCACAATATCCATAAGAATAGTAAATAATTTGCAGTAATGGAGATCGTCAAGCCAATGGTCGTCCATGCAGGCGTTAACCACTCAATACCATCTAACCCCAATGTATGAACAATCATTCTTTGAGCGGAGCCTGCTACTGAAGTCAGCGTAATAGTTACAATTAATGCGAAAAGTAAGCCAATAAGTGCTAATAAATCACGGAAATAGCGGAAATAGATTTTTTCTTGCTCTTCTTTATTTCTTTCCCAAACGGGGCGTGATTGTGCCAAAATGGCCTGACGCAAGTTACCGACCCAATTAACACCAGAATAAAGAGCAATAGCTAAACCGGTTAAACCGACGGTTGTACGTTGACGAACAGCGGTATCAATACTTTGTTGAACGGTTGCTGCCAATGTTGGATCGTCGATACTATTTGCTACACCGGTAATTAATTTAGCGAGTAAATCAGGATTTGAGGCTAAAATAAAACCCGCACAGGCAAAGGAAAGCATTAATACAGGAATTAATGATAAAAATGAAAAATAAGTGATTGCCGCACCAAACTGGTTTCCCATCCTATCAGTGAAGCGTTCTGCTGCACGAATAAGGTGCGCAATAAAAGGAATACGGGTTACAAAATTACTGATTTTTATCCCA
This sequence comes from Proteus sp. G2300, assembly GCF_009915965.1. Taxonomy (NCBI): domain Bacteria; kingdom Pseudomonadati; phylum Pseudomonadota; class Gammaproteobacteria; order Enterobacterales; family Morganellaceae; genus Proteus; species Proteus sp. G2300. The sequence continues at coordinate 48,399 of NZ_JAABNK010000007.1, read as the reverse complement.
ATACCGATGGCTTTTTTTCCTCCATCGAGCCCTTTTTCCAGCCCCTTTTTGAGTGGCTGAGTCAGTTGAGTTTTTTCATTTGCTGTTTTTTGTTGCTGCTCTTCTGACATATATCCTCTTTAATTAGATCAGTCCATTTTTAATAAATTAGTGACACTACTTTAGTTTCTACTCAAAAATAGCATAGCTTAATTTCTATTACATACCTTATGCTTATTATAATTAGCCTCTGATTTAGATGATGTAATTGCTTGTTCTGGTTTAAGTGTAGATGATGCACTATTAAAATGTGATAACCTTGGTTTAATAAGAAATGGCTACTCACTTATTGTTTTATTCTGTATTTCACAGATAAATAAGGAGTAGGCATTAATTTATGGTGATAATTATTTTGTCAGTAGATTTAATTCATCTTCAATAGCTTTTAATTCCGCTTTTTCTTCTGCCAGTTTTCTTTCTTGTTTGGCGATTTTATCCGGATCACCTTTAATTTGTGCTTCTTTTAATTCGAGCTCACGCTCTTTAATGTCCAGTTGTTTTTCACGTAATTCAAGGCGCGTGTTTTCAACTACTTTTTCTGGTGTGCAATAGCGTTCAACATTTTGTAATGCTCGTTCTAAGCCTTGTATACGGTATTGATTACCATGTGCTTTTGCGTATTCCATCTGTTTTTGGATATTTTGTTTTTTTATCTCACAACCATTGGTTAATCTGTCTGCGTAAGCGTGACTTGTTAGTAAGCTTAAGGCTACGGCAGTAAAAAGTAATTTTTTCATCTTTCAATCCTATTTAAACTTAAGTGAAATATGGACTTATCATAGCGACTGAACACTGAGACACAACGTTTCTTTCGCTTTCAATGAAGAAGTTCGGCTTTTTCTGATACACTGAGCTTAATCAAGCTTTCAGAGTAAATTCACTACTAAGCTATACTTATTTCTAACGGAAGATAAAGAATGCTGAGCTATCGCCATAGTTTTCATGCTGGCAACCACGCCGATGTTTTAAAACATATTGTTCAAACACTCATCATTGAGTCTTTAAAAGATAAAGAAAAACCATTTCTTTATCTTGATACTCATGCTGGCGCTGGACGTTATCAATTAACCAATGCTCATGCGACTCGCACCGGCGAATATCTAGAAGGGATTGCTCGCTTATGGCAACAAGATGAGGTGCCGGAGCTTATTTTACCTTACCTTGAAGCAGTTGGAGAATTAAACTCAAATGGTGAACTACGTTATTACCCTGGTTCTCCTTTATTAGCTGGAAAACTCTTAAGAGAACAAGATTCTCTGGTGTTAACTGAATTACATCCAACGGATTTTCCTCTATTACGTACCGAGTTTTCTCGTGATCCACGCGTTCGTGTTTTTCGTGAAGATGGCTTTGGTCAATTGAAATCTAAATTACCACCAGCAAGTCGTCGTGGATTCGCATTAATTGATCCTCCTTATGAGCTTAAACAAGATTATTCCGCTGTAGTGAAAGGTGTTGTGGAAGGTCATAAACGCTTTGCAACGGGTACATATGCAATTTGGTATCCCGTGGTTCATCGCCAGCAAATTAAACGTATGCTAAAAGAGCTTGAAGCAACAGGCATTCGTAAAATCTTACAAATTGAGTTAGCAGTAAAACCCGATAGTGATCAATTAGGTATGACCGCATCAGGCATGATTGTGATTAATCCGCCTTGGAAGCTAGAGTCACAAATGAAATCAATATTACCTTGGTTACATAAAGCCTTAGTTCCTGAAGGTATTGGTCATACATTGGTTGAATGGGTTGTACCTGAATAAGTCTTTTTATTATTGTTTTTGCCTATCACTGTAAAAGCTAAAATCTGACGAGCGATGTGTTAAATTTAGTCATAATAGACTTTATGACGTGAAAGATTTAGCCTGTGAGTTACCTATTTTTCTACAGATAAATGGATCAGAGAAATGACGAGCAAACATTACGATTATATCGCCATTGGTGGCGGTAGTGGCGGTATTGCATCAATTAATAGAGCAGCAATGTATGGTCAGAAATGCGCATTAATTGAAGCGAAAGCATTAGGTGGCACTTGTGTTAACGTGGGTTGTGTACCTAAAAAAGTGATGTGGCATGCAGCACAAATTGCCGAAGCTATTCATCAATATGGCCCAGATTATGGTTTTGAAACGACGGTTAACCGTTTTGATTGGGATACCCTTATCAGCAGCCGTTCTGCTTATATTGACCGTATTCACCAATCTTATGACCGTGTCTTAGGTAATAATAAAGTTGATGTTATCCAAGGTTTTGCTCGTTTTGTTGATGCTCATACCATCGAAGTCAATGGTGAAAAAATCACGGCTGATAATATTCTGATTGCAACAGGAGGACGTCCTGTTCAGCCTGCTATTCTAGGTGCTGAATATGGTATTAATTCAGATGGCTTCTTTGAATTAAAGACGTTACCAAAACGCGTTGCAGTTGTTGGTGCGGGGTATATTGCCGTAGAACTGGCAGGTGTGCTAAATGCCTTAGGGAGCGAAACGCATCTATTTGTACGTAAACATGCTCCACTGCGTAATTTCGACCCATTAATCGTTGAAACATTATTAGAAGTAATGGAGAGTGAAGGGCCTAAGCTACATACACAGGCTATTCCTAAAGCGGTTATCAAAAATGCAGATGGCAGTTTAACGCTACAATTGGAAAATGGTACAGAACAAACTGTCGATACTTTAATTTGGGCAATTGGCCGTGAGCCTGCAACGGATAACCTCAATCTGGCAGCAACGGGTGTTGAATTAGACGAAAAAGGCTATATCAAAGTTGATAAATTCCAAAATACCAATATTAAAGGAATTTATGCGGTAGGCGATAACACCGGTGCGGTTGAATTAACCCCGGTTGCGGTTGCTGCAGGCCGTCGCCTATCAGAGCGTTTATTTAACAATAAACCGAATGAGCACCTAGATTATTCGAATATTCCTACGGTTGTCTTTAGCCATCCTGCGATTGGCACTGTTGGTTTAACTGAGCCTCAAGCGGTTGAGCAATACGGTGCTGATCAGGTCAAAGTCTACAAATCTTCATTTACTGCAATGTATAGCGCAGTGACACGTCATCGTCAGCCTTGTCGTATGAAACTTGTTTGTGTGGGGGCCGATGAAAAAATTGTTGGTATTCACGGTATTGGTTTTGGTATGGATGAAATGCTACAAGGTTTTGCGGTTGCACTGAAAATGGGTGCAACGAAAAAAGACTTTGATGATACGGTGGCCATTCATCCAACAGCTGCGGAAGAATTTGTTACGATGAGATAAGCCGTTAATACAGCTTACTTTTATTATTACATGAAAAGCTAGAGTTAACCCTCTGGCTTTTTTTATTGAAAAATTTGCACCTATCCTCGTTTCGTTTCCAACTCAAACACACTCTTTTCTATTTATTTTCAAAAAGCATATTCGTCTGTGTACTGACCAATAAACCAGTTATTAAGTAAAATTACTTACTTTGTGAAAAAGAAGGTCATTACATAGACAATATCAATTTTTTATTTTGTGTAATTGTGCGGTGTGTTTTGCTGGTTTTGTAAACAATTATTTACAAGACGACATGCGGATTTGTATCAAAATGTTAATAAAATAAACAATTATATTTTTCATCTGTAATCATATTATTTATTATAATATCCTTATTTATCATTAAGTAATATCAATTATATCAAAAAATAACTATCTCTAAGTGGCCGTTTTTTATGAAAAAAAACGATTAAAGTAACCATATTGTATTCATGGATATTATTGCTGAAGTAAATGATTAACAAATAATTATATTTATTAACAATATAATGAACTATGGTAATATTCAGTTTTAAAGCAATAAATGAATAACATTATAAATATAAATGGTAAATCCATTACTGAGGTAGAAGATGAAAATTTCAAGGAGAAAGCTGCTTTTAGGTGTTGGTGCTGCGGGTGTTTTAGCCGGTGGTGCCGCATTAGTTCCAATGGTTCGCCGTGATGGTAAATTCGTTGAAGCTAAATCTAGAGCATCGTTTGTCGAAGGTACAGAGGGTGCTCTGCCTAAAGAGTCTGATGCCGTGATTATTGGTGGCGGTATTCAAGGTATCATGACGGCTATCAACCTTGCAGAACGTGGTATGAGTGTTACCATTTTAGAAAAAGGCGAGATTGCGGGTGAGCAATCAGGCCGTGCATACAGCCAAATTATTAGTTATCAAACATCACCAGAAATTTTCCCATTACACCATTACGGGAAAATCTTATGGCGTGGAATGAACGAGAAAATTGGTGCTGATACCAGTTATCGTACACAAGGTCGTGTAGAAGCACTTGCTGATGAAAAAGCGTTTGATAAAGCACAAGCGTGGATCAAAACAGCAAAAGAATCTGCAGGATTTGACACACCATTGAATACTCGCATTATTAAAGGTGACGAGTTATCAAACCGCCTTGTTGGAGCCCAAACACCATGGACTGTTGCTGCTTTTGAAGAAGATTCAGGCTCTGTTGATCCAGAAACAGGCACACCAGCATTAGCGCGTTATGCTAAACAAATCGGCGTAAAAATCTATACCAACTGTGCAGTAAGAGGCATCGAAACAGCAGGTGGTAAAATTTCTGATGTTGTAACAGAAAAAGGTGCAATTAAAACATCTCACGTTGTGCTTGCTGGTGGTATTTGGTCACGTTTATTTATGGGTAACATGGGCATTGATATTCCAACGCTGAATGTTTACTTATCACAACAACGTGTATCAGGTGTGCCGGGCGCCCCTCGTGGTAACGTACATTTACCAAACGGAATTCACTTCCGTGAGCAAGCTGATGGTACTTATGCTGTCGCGCCACGTATTTTCACAAGTTCTATTGTGAAAGATAGCTTCTTGTTAGGGCCGAAGTTCATGCACCTATTAGGGGGTGGTGAATTGCCATTAGAATTCTCTATCGGTGAAGACTTATTTAATTCATTCAAGATGGCAACATCTTGGAAATTAGATGAAAAAACACCGTTCGAACAATATCGCATTGCAACGGCAACACAAAATACTGAGCACTTAGATGCGGTATTCCAAAGAATGAAAGCTGAGTTCCCAGTCTTTGAAAAATCACAAGTTGTTGAACGTTGGGGTGCAGTCGTTAGTCCAACATTTGACGAATTACCTATTATTTCTGAAGTCAAAGAGTACCCGGGTCTGGTTATTAATACCGCAACCGTATGGGGGATGACCGAAGGCCCTGCAGCAGGTGAATTAACTGCTGATATCGTTACAGGTAAGAAACCTGTTATTGATCCAACACCATTTAGTATGGATCGCTTTAAGAAGTAAATAACCCCTTGTTTTACTGTCAATTAAACATGTTAAGGAGTTTTCATGCGCTATAAAAGTTTACTTGTTGCCCTACCTTTTATTTTTGGTGTAGCAAGCGCGAACGCGGAGGGTGTTGTGCACCATAAATTAAACGGTATGCCTATTTCTGAATCTGTTGAAGTGAGCGCAGCTAATAACCTCGTATTTTTAAGTGGTAAAGTACCCGCTAAGAAGTCAGCAGATGCACCAGAAGGCGTATTAGCGTCTTATGGTAACACTGAAGAACAAACTATCAGTGTATTAGAACAAATCAAAACTCACTTAAATGAGCTTGGTTTAGAGATGAAAGACGTTGTGAAAATGCAAGTCTTCTTAGTGGGCGGTGAAGAAACTAAGGGCGAGATGGATTTTAAAGGATTTATGGACGGTTATTCTAAGTATTTTGATGCGTCGAAAACTGATCAATTGCCAGCTCGTTCGACTTTCCAAATCGCTAAACTGGCCAATCCAGCATGGCGTGTAGAAATTGAAGTTATCGCAGTTCGTCCTGCAAAATAAGAACGATAGCTTTAACTCAATGTTGAAGTAAAATATCATTCAATAAAACGCCAAAGAAGGGTAACTTTCTTTGGCGTTTTTTTATTGTATTTATAGATTAAAAGTTACATTTCATTTATAGCCTTTAAGCTATAAGAGTGTTGTGATGTGGAATATTGAGGCAACGTATATTTTCGATCCTTGGTTTGATACACAAAATCAGTCATTAAAAAATGACATGTAAGCAAATATGAAAGAGTTAAGAGTACAACATGCCGGAAAGCCAATAAGGGCATTTTTGCTTTCGATCCAACATGTAAAGCAATCGTGTTATGTGCTGGTGATAAAATAGGTATGAATGAAAAGAATTTCACAAATATATGATTAATCTTGCTGATACATTACTTCGCTTGCATTAATGGAAAACAAGATACTGAAAATTAAAAGGAAATGTTGAAAAACAGTCTGTGTTAAGACAAAACGTATTACTGGAGCAATTGTATGAGGCATTACATATTTATCAAACTGAGTTAGCTTATTTGATTGGGGGTAAAAGTCTACATTAGCCAAAATTAGACAACCAGATAATGTTCTTCGTCTTTCAACATGAAAGCGTTATACCTCTATATTCGGTGGTGAATTAAGTATTGATGTTATACAGACAATAGGAAAACGCGTGTTATTTCATTTTTAAACTCACGAACTTTAACTGCTTTCACCTTGAATAAATTTCACAGGGATCACAAAGACATTATCTGTTATTTCCTTATTTTCAATTAATGCACTAATCACTTCTACACTTTTTTCAGCTAATTGTTCAAAGGGTTGCTCAATACAGGTGAGTTGACGCAATGTTTGGTTTAACCAAGGGCTTCCATCATAAGCGACAATTTTTAGTTGTTCTGGAATGGCGATATTTCGTCTTGTTGCTTCGTTAAACAAGGCCATTGCTGGAATATCAGCAGCAAAAATAGCATCAATATTTGGATGCTGTGTCAGTATTTTTGTCGCAAAAGTATGGAAGTAATCTTTCTCTTCTTCTTTCCAATTTACTTTACAGGAAATTGGGGTAATACCTGCTTGAATAAGTGTTTCCTTAAAGGCTAAACAGCTTTGATAAGAGGGGGTTGAAGATAAATAACTTGAATTATCTTCGATATAGAGAATTTTTTGGCAACCTTTTTGAATAAGATGATCAGCCGCTAATTGCCCTCCTGTATGGTGATCAGAACAAACTAATGGAATATCACGAAGATGGCGGTCAAGTGTTACCACAGGCTTTTGAATATGATGATATTCTCTGTCATTCAATAGCAGATACTCTGCAATAATACCGTCAATCTGGCCACGTTTGAGCATATCAAAAAAGATACGTTCACGTACTTTGCTATTTTGTGTTGCACATAACATCATGCTATAGCCGTTCTCGGCGAGTTTATTTTCGATAAAACGGGTCACTGTCGCAAAATAAGGATACTCAAGGCTATTAATAATGACGCCAACAACAGCACTCTTTTGTTGATATAAATTTCTAAGCCAAGTATCTGGAATATAATCTAATTCTTCTACCGCTTTTTTTATTTTCTCTCGTGCAGATTGAGAAACATAGCCACTGTTATTTAGTGCTCTTGAAACAGTGCTTGCGGCGACGTTGGCTTTTTTTGCGACATCACGGATCCCGGCCATTGAATATGCTGTTGCTCCTTTCAATTAGTTGATTAACTAATATATCTTAATCTGATTAAGACAAACCCCTCTTTAATGAGGTAATTGTGTTTTTTTAGTATGAGCTATTTCACATTTTAGTATGTTAATTACCTTATCCACTATTTTAGTGCCTATAGTATCTTATATGAAACATGGAACAGTTCCATGTTTATTGATCGTCTCGGTGAGGTGAAAATGTCTAATACTTGGTGGAAAGAAGCGGTGGTCTATCAAATTTATCCCAAAAGTTATTACGATAGTCATGGTGATGGTATTGGAGATTTAGCGGGGATCACGGAAAAATTAGATTATATTCAATCGCTAGGTACAAATGTTATTTGGTTATGTCCTATCTTTAAATCGCCGATGAAAGACAATGGTTATGATATTGCTGATTATTCTGTTGTTGATCCTATTTTTGGTGACAATAAGGCGTTAGATAAACTAATCAGTGAAGCTAAAAAACGAGATATTAAAATTTTATTAGATTTAGTATTAAATCACTCTTCCGATGAACATCCTTGGTTTAAAGCGGCACTCGACGATCCTAATAGTCCCTATGCGGGTTATTATATTTTTAAACAGTGGGATAAACCGACGCCACCTAATAATTTACGTACTTATTTTGATTGCTCTGTGTGGAGTCGTGTAGGCAATACGGATCGATGGTACTTTAATTCGTTTGGTCCAGAGCAGCCAGATTTAAATTGGGAAAATCCACAATTACGTAAAGATATTATCGATATGATAAATGTCTGGATCAAAAAAGGGGTTGCTGGATTTCGTATTGATGCCATTGGCAATTTAAAAAAATCCCCTGAAGCATTATCTGAATATCAATTTGAACCCGATAAAGACGATGGTTCAGCGTCTTTAGTACCTTGGGTTTTAAATCAACCCGGCATTGATAAGTTTTTAACTGAGTTAACAGAAAATACTTTTAGACCTGCAAATAGCATGACTGTAGCTGAAATCGATGTGCCAGAAAAAGATTTACGTGCTTATGTGGGAGAGAATGGTTATTTTTCTATGGTATTTGATTTTAGTATTGCGGATTTAGATATTCGCAATGAAAAGCCATTTACAATTAACCCAATTACAGGTGAAAGATTAAAACCGGTCTTTATTAAAAGCCAATTAGATACTCAGCGAGTGGGTTGGGGAGCACCTTATTTAGAAAATCACGATCAACCTCGTTCATTAAATAAATTTCTCCCTAAAGGTGCGATTAATCCTATTAGTGCCAAAATGTTAGCAACATTTTTATTAACGCAAAGAGGCACACCTTTTATTTATCAAGGGCAAGAAATTGGCATGACAAATTGCCCGATGACATTGGAAGAGCATGACGATTTACATGTGTTTAAATTACATGAGTGGGGCAAGAAATTAGGTTATAGCGATAAGCAAATGATTGAATATTTTAATGAACGTAGCCGTGATAATTCAAGAACGCCTTTTCAATGGAATGGCAAAATCAATGGCGGTTTTAGTACTGGCAAACCATGGTTAAAAGTTAATCCTAATTATACGCAGATTAATGCAAAGCAACAGATGGAAGATAAGCACTCTCTTTTTGCTTATTACCAGCAATTAATTGCTTTAAGACGACATTCCGATATTAGTGACATTTTAATTTATGGTGGGTTTTTTCCATTAGATTCACCAGAAAATGTGATTGCTTTTAAGCGTACTTATGAAGGTAATTCAGTCAATATTTACTGTAATTTTAGTGGTGAGAAAAAAACGTTAACACTTAAAGTAAAACAGACTTACCTGCATAATAGCCCAATTGTCGAAGATGCAAAAGGAAACCTTATTCTTCAACCTTATCAGGCGATTATTTTTGCTTAATTTCCTCTATTTTATTGAAAATGAAGCGCCTTTATAGGGCGCTTTATTATTTGTGATTTTATTTCGTTCTCTTCAGCCAATCTACAATAAATTCTGCGATTGCCTCGGGTGCGTTGATATCTAGTAATGGAAAATCTACGCTTAAATCACAATCACTGGCAACGGCAATAACGTGCTCATCAAGTAAATCATTAAAGTTACGTTCATTGATATGGCGATAAAGTGCAATTTTAGGAATAGTTTCTCCTTTAAAGCCTTCGACTAAGATCAAATCTAATTGCCGAGTATCAAAGCGAGAAGCAAGGTAATACAAATCTAATTCTGATTGTTCAGGTGTTTCGGTCATTAAGGCCCAGCGTTGTTGGCTTGCCACTAATGTTTGGTCAGCTCCAGCTTTTCTAAGCTCATAGCTGTCTTTGCCAGGTTTATCTACATCCATATTATGGTGGGTGTGTTTGATCATCCCCACACGGAACCCTCTTTTGCGTAGTTGTGGGATCAGTTGTTTTAGTAACGTTGTTTTTCCGGTTCCGCTCCATGCGGTGATCCCTAAAAGAGGGAGATCAATCTGTGCCATATTATTAACTCCTATTTTTGTAATTTGTTGGCTTTTTCAATATCGTCAAGGGTATTTAAGTTAATAAAAGCACTGGCTTGATCAGCAAATAAAACGGGGTGTGCATTTATCTGCTTCATAAACAGCATTAATTTTCGATCACCTTGTGCTAAATAGGCTTCTAGCATAGGTATAATGCTACGATGCAATAGCGCTAATGTAGGATGTTCTCTTTCGCCATCATCAACATAAACAGCTAAAGACGCTCCTTTTTGTTCATAGAGAGTCTCTACCAAATTGAGTGGAAAATAAGGCACATCACAAGGTACAAAGGCAACCCAAGGCGTTGATGCTTGTTTTAATAGTGTCAGCATACCAGCCAAAGGACCCGAAAATCCCTCTATTTCATCAGTAATAACAGGATATGGGCTCTGGCGATATTGTTCTAAATTTCGATTCGCACTAATCAATAGACTATTGACTTGAGGTGCTAGTTTTTGGGCAATATGGAGGTATAACGGTTGTCCATGTAGAATTTGTAGCCCTTTATCTGCGCCACCCATTCGAGTTGCTTGGCCTCCAGCGAGTATGCCACCTGTAATATTCTTCTTTTTCATATTCAATATTTGTGAATAAATTGGCTAAAATTTACGAACGATTTTTATCAGGGAAAGACGATATACTAATAAAAAGTCTCGACTCAGTGAGATTTCATGTAAAGCAACAGCAATTTTTATCAAAAAAGCGTAATCTTTACGCATATTGACAGAGGTTTCCTTTTTCTATCAGATAATAATTGGTACTTTGTTGTTGTCATTAATAATAAGGATTTTTTGTATGAAATGTCACCGTCTTAATGAAGTTATGGAATTACTGCACCCAGTTTGGGAAGAGAATTCTGATTTAAACTTAATTCAATTATTGCAGAAACTGGCTGATGAAGCGGGTTTTAAAGGTCAATTATCTGATCTGACTGATGATATTTTGATTTACCATCTGAAAATGCGTGGCTCAGCACCGACAGATGTTATCCCAGGACTAAAAAAAGATTACGAAGAAGATTTTAAAACCGCTATTTTACGTGCCCGCGGTGTGATTAAAGATTAAATTCAGGATAGAAAATGGAAATGTCTGCCTCATTTAATTTTCAGGGACTTTCACCTGATAACATTTGGGATGCACTAGTTAAAATCGGTTTTTATCCTGAATCAGGGTTAACGGAATTAAATAGTTATGAAAATCGTGTTTTTCAATTTATAGATGAACATAGACAGCGTTATGTGGTGAAGTTCTATCGCCCTAAGCGTTGGTCATATGAACAAATAAAAGAAGAACATGAATTTGTTTTAGCATTAAAGGAGGCTCAAGTATCCGTTGCCGCTCCTTTAATCATTCATAATGAGACAGTTCATCTTTCTGATGATGGTTTTTATTTTGCACTATTTCCTAGTATTGGTGGAAGGGCATATGAAACGGATAACTTATTTCAACTAGAAGAAGTCGGACGCACATTAGGGCGCATTCATCAAATAGGCAGAAAAAAGAGTTATCAGTATCGTCCCACTCTTTCTATTAAAGAATATCTAATAGCCCCAAAATTAGAGTTTGAAAATAGTGAATTAATTCCGAATAGCCTCAAACCTCAGTTTATTAAGGTAATTGATAAACTTATTCATGAAGTGAATCCTCGAATAGAAGATTCTGCATGGCAAATATTACGACTGCATGGAGATTGCCATCCCGGTAATATATTGTGGCGTGATGAAGTTGTGATGGTTGATTTTGATGATTCCCGAATGGGGGTAGCAATACAAGACTTCTGGATGTTATTAAATGGTTCAAAGCAAGAGCAAATTATACAATTAGATACAATCCTTGAGTCTTATTATGAATATCAAGATTTTGATTTACGAGAATTGTCATTAATTGAACCGCTAAGAGCGATGAGAATGGTACATTATCTCGCGTGGGTATTAAAACGCTGGAATGATCCTGCTTTTCCAAGAGCTTTTATTTGGTTTCAAGAACAAGATTTTTGGTTTAAACAATTAGCCTTATTCAAGGGACAAGTGGAGCAATTAAATGAGCCTCCTTTACAACTTAGTCCAATGTATTAATTCTTAGGAGACGATGAAAAATGAAAAAGATTTGGTTGGCGTTAGCAAGCATGGTGTTAGCATTCAGCGTGTCTGCTGCAGATATTTCTGAAGGAAAACAATATACTAATCTTTCCAAACCTGTCACTGCAGCGCCTGACGTTGTGGAGTTTTTCTCTTTTTATTGCCCACATTGTTACCAGTTCTCTGAAGTCTATAAAGTCAATAGTACTGTTGAAAAGAATGCGCCAGAAAATACCAATATTGTCCGCTATCATGTTGACTTTTTAGGGCCTTTAGGTAAAGACTTAACACGTTCTTGGGCTGTAGCCATGGCATTAGGCGTTGAAGATCAAGTTTCTCCTGCTCTGTTTAAAGGCATTCAAGAAACTCAGTCTATTCGTTCTGTTGATGATATCCGTAATACTTTTATTAATGCAGGCGTTAAAGGTGAAGACTATGACGCGGCAATGAATAGCTTTGTTGTGAATTCTTTAGTGAGCCAACAACAAAATGCTGTTGCTGATTTCCAAATTAATGGTGTACCAGCTATGATCATTGGTGGTAAATACAAGATGAAGAATGATGGTATCAGCGCTAAATCACCAGAAGAATATGCGAAAACATATTCAGATATTGTGAATCAATTATTGCTGAAAAAATAATATAGACTAAATTCTTTCTTGTCTGGATTAAGTAAAAGTATATAGTTTTTATATGAAAAATGGCACTCACTAAATAGGAGTGCTATTTTTTTTTGCTTTCATAAATTTGTCATAATATAACTATCCACATTAATAAAAAAAGTATTTATTAAATTATAATATCTTAACAAATTCGCTAAGTGATTGATTTTTTAATTATGTTAATAAATTGAAAAGAAAGGTAACTTATTAATATAGAGAGAATAAAAAAACTACTCACAGAGTTATCCACAGGTTATTATGGTGTTTGCTGAATAGTTGAAATTTTAATAAAAAAAAGGTGACACTAATATGAATATTAATATTTATGATGAATTAATGACACTATCCTAAACCATTTTTAAACAAACTCATAAATTTGATTTTTAGTTTTTATTTTTAATGAGGATTAGATTAACAGATGTCCTGTCTGATTAAAAAGTACGTTAACTCATATTAACGTAATCATTAATGCTTTTTCTTTTCTACTAAGTTCGGTTAGTAATAAATAATGGAGTCTTTAAACCAAATTTCCACATTTAAGAACAGGTAATATTCGTCTATTGGGCTGTGATGTGGCATTCTAGTCATATCAACGAACCTCAGAACAATGATGAACAGATTATGGTCCAGATAGCAGAAAACCCCTTTATCCTTGTAGATGGCTCCTCATATCTTTACCGCGCCTATCATGCATTTCCACCGCTAACCAATAGCCAAGGTGAGCCAACCGGTGCGATGTATGGTGTGTTGAACATGTTACGTAGCCTGATTATACAGTATAAACCAAGCCATGTTGCGGTTGTGTTTGACGCTAAAGGTAAAACATTCCGTGATGAGTTGTATGAGGAATATAAATCTAATCGTCCACCAATGCCGGATGATTTACGTGAACAAATAGCGCCTTTACATGAAATGGTGCAAGCAATGGGTTTACCTTTATTATCTATTTCAGGTGTGGAAGCGGATGACGTTATTGGAACACTGGCATTAAAAGCAGCCGCTGATGGGCGTGATGTCCTAATAAGCACTGGTGATAAAGATATGGCGCAGTTAGTGACACCAAAGATCACGCTGATTAACACCATGACTAACGTTATTTTAGGCCCCGATGAAGTGAAAGAAAAATATGGTGTGCCTCCTGAACTGATTATTGATTTTCTCGCATTAATGGGTGATTCATCAGATAACATCCCTGGTGTACCCGGTGTGGGTGAGAAAACGGCATTGGGCCTTTTACAAGGTTTGGGTAGTTTAGACGAAATTTATCAACAGCTTGATAATATCGCAACATTGAGTTTTCGTGGAGCTAAAACTCTTGGTGCGAAAATGGCTGAGCATGAGAAAGTGGCAAAGCTTTCTTATAAATTGGCAACCATTAAGACGGATGTTGAACTTGATAAAACGTTTGATGATTTAGTCGTTAATGAGCCAAATCTAGATCAATTATTAGAGATGTTTACACGTTACGAATTTAAACGTTGGATAAGTGATCTCCAAAATGGTGGCTGGTTAGCACAACGCAGTACACAAAAAGTGGCTGTGCCTTATACCTCAGAAGCGACTCAATCTAAAGAAGTCCCTGCATCAGCAAATTTTCCTGTCATCACACAAGAGAATTATGAAGCAATTGTAACTCCTGAAAGCTTAGCGCGTTGGGTTGAGCTTCTTAAAAAAGCCCCTGTATTTGCATTCGATACAGAAACTGACAGCTTAAATAATATTGATGCGCGTTTAATTGGGATGTCGTTTGCGATTGAACCCGGTAAAGCAGCTTATATCCCACTACGTCATGAGTATTTAGATGCACCAGACCAACTTCCTGTGGATGATGTTCTCGCGGTATTAAAACCCATTTTAGAAGATAAAAATATCTTGAAAATTGGACAGAATCTGAAGTTTGACCGCGGTATTATGGAAAATGAAGGCGTTGAATTAAATGGTATTCATTTTGATACGATGTTGGAATCTTACGTATTAAATAGTGTCAGTAATCGACATGATATGGATACGCTAGCAGACAAGCATTTAAACCATAAAACCACAACATTCGAAGAGATCGCGGGTAAAGGTAAAGGCCAGCTGACTTTCAACCAAATTGAGGTGGAACAAGCGACGTTATATGCGGCGGAAGATGCCGATATCACTTTATTACTCCATCAAGCGCTATATCCTCAAATAGAAGCCATTGAGCCTCTTAAACATGTTTACTGTGATATTGAGATACCATTAGTGCCTGTTCTTTCTAGAATGGAACGCAAAGGGGTATTAATTGATGCTCAAGTTTTAGCCACTCAATCTCAAGAAATCACGCAACGTCTAGCGGAAATTGAAAAGGAGACGTTTGCATTAGCTGGGCAAGAATTTAATCTTTCTTCACCTAAACAATTACAAGAAATCCTGTTTGATAAACTGCAATTACCTGTTATCAAGAAAACCCCGAAAGGGGCACCATCAACTAATGAAGAAGTATTAGAAGAGTTGGCGCATAGTCATGAATTACCGCGCTTGATTTTAGAACATCGCGGGCTTGCGAAACTCAAATCTACGTATACTGATAAATTGCCATTGATGGTGAATAGTAAAACGAAGCGTGTACACACTTCTTATCATCAAGCTGTAACAGCAACCGGTCGTTTATCATCACGTGATCCTAATCTTCAAAATATTCCAGTAAGAAATGAAGAAGGACGCCGTATTCGCCAAGCATTTATTGCGCGAGAAGGATTTAAAATTGTTGCAGCCGACTATTCACAGATTGAATTGCGGATCATGGCGCATTTATCGCAAGATAAAGGTTTGTTAGATGCTTTTGCTCAAGGTAAAGATATCCACCGTGCAACGGCGTCTGAAGTTTTTGGTATTCCTTTAGATGAGGTGACCTCGGAACAACGTCGTAGCGCGAAAGCAATCAACTTTGGATTAATTTACGGTATGAGTGCGTTCGGCTTGTCTCAACAAATTGGTGTTGAAAGAAGGGAAGCGCAACGTTATATGGATCTCTATTTTGAGCGTTATCCAGGTGTATTAGATTATATGGAGCGCACACGTAAACAAGCCTCTGAGCAAGGTTATGTTGAAACGTTAGATGGGCGCCGTCTCTACTTGCCAGAAATCAATTCAAAGAATGCTATCCGCCGTAAAGCTTCAGAGCGTGAGGCGATCAATGCGCCAATGCAAGGTACCGCTGCTGATATCATCAAAAAAGCGATGATTACAGTAGATAGCTGGATTTGTAATGAATGTCCTGATGATGTTCATATGATCATGCAAGTACACGATGAATTGGTGTTTGAAGTACGAGAGTCTTATTTAGAGAAAGCAAATGCCATGATCCACCAACTGATGGAAGGTAGTATGGAATTAGCTATTCCACTAAAAGTTGAAGTAGGGGTAGGTAATAACTGGGATGAAGCACATTAATTTTTAAATACTATGTTTCAATAGACAGGGCACAAAATTATGCCCTGTCTTGTTTATGCTTTCGTATCAGGAGCAAGCTCTGACTCTTCAAATTCAAGAAAATCTTCGTGCAAACCTTGGATTAGCCTGTCTGTTGTTGTGCCTTTGTCATTAAGCTCCATCAAAGACCAACCTACGTTGTCATTAACATCATAAAGATAGCCTTCATCAAGCATATTAATCACCTTGCTTATCATTGATTTACCATAGAAATGGAGCAGTTCTTTAAGCGCTTTCTCATCAAATTGAGATGCTACCTTTTGATATACTTCGGTGGCTTCATCAGAGTAAATATCCATTTCATTGATATTTCCTTCAACGTCACGATAGATTTTGGTGAGTCCTTTTAACACAAGGAAACGTGCAAATTGTGGAATATTTTCTTGTAATTCACTATTTGCCCATGATTTAGGGTTAGTTGCACCGGCTGTTTTGAGTTGTTCACATAAATCCATAAATCGACTGTTTTCCATTTTTACCTCAATTGATGTACTAATACGTTTTACATTTATTGTATAAGAGATGGCGAGAAAAACAGCGGGAATTTATTAGTATTAAGATAGGAAAAAGAAAAGCTCAGTGCTTTACCGAGCTTTTTTATGTCAAAACTTATCACAATATGAAAAAGAGATAAGTGAATAATTAAGCAACTTGTGAATCGATTAGTTTGCTTAATTTCTTTTGTTTTTTCTCAATGCGTTGACGTTTTAATGGAGACAAATGGTCAATAAAGAGTTTGCCATCAAGATGATCTAGTTCATGTTGAATACAGCCTGCAAACAGATCAGAGGCTTCAAATTCAATTTCATTACCCTTTTTATCTAATGCTTTTACCTTTAAGAAGCGGTAACGCTCTGTGGGGGCAAAAGAATCAGGAATAGATAGACATCCATCCATCATATCCATCACTTCATCTCCGGTGCTGACAATTTCAGGATTGATTAGGGCAATCGGTTGATCTCTATTGTCAGAAACATCAATAACAACAATGCGTTTAGATACATTAACCTGAGGTGCCGCTAAGCCAATACCTCGTTCTGCGTACATGGTTTCAATCATGTCATCGATTAATGTGCGTATTTCGTCATCTACTTTTTCCACTGGTACTGCGACTCTGCGCAGACGCTCATCAGGAAAACGCAGGAGCGTTAATACAGCCATGGATACCTCATTTTATCGCTAATTACATATGTACTACGGTCTCGCGGTAAGCGTATCACAAAATCATCAACGATAAACCGCACCTTTTGTGTGATTTGTTCTATTTTTAATCATATTCACATGGGTGATTAAAGTCTCATAATTATGTAATTAAACTACATTTATTTATGATTTGAATACATAAACACATGGCTGAATCGTGTCTGCATGTGAAAAAAAATTACAAAAGGGCTTTTATTAACCAATAAAATAGAGTACATTATCTCTCGTAGGGTACAGAGGTAAGATGTTCTATCTTTCAGACCTTTTACTTCACGTAATCGGATTTAGCTGAATATTAGCTGCCCCAGTCGACTTTATTTCGACTGGGGCATTTTTTTATCTAAAATTTACTGAAGTGATTTGTGCTAGAAGTGAAAGGGGAAAGGTGATTTTCCCCTCATTAATAAAAGATCAGTCAGTGTTGGTGGGCAAAGACGGTATTAAGCGTTATCGTCGTTTACAGGCGCTTTTTCTGTGCCTGAAAACCATTCATTAAGTGTGTTACGCAGTTTATCAATACCTATTTTTTTCAATGACGAAAAATATTCAATACGAATATCACCGACTTTATTCGCTAATGCTGCACGTACACTCATTAATTGTTGTTTACGGGCACCAGATGCCAGTTTATCTGCTTTAGTCAGTAAAACGAGTGTCGGGAGTTCAGATTCAACAGCCCAGTCGATCATTTGCATATCGAGATCTTTTAATGGATGACGAATATCCATTAAAATAACAACACCTTTTAAGCACTCTCTTTTTTGTAAGTATTCACCTAAAGAACGTTGCCATTTACGCTTCATTTCTTCAGGAACTTGGGCATAACCATAGCCTGGTAAATCGACTAAGCGTAAACCTTCTTCAATTTGAAAGAGGTTGATTAATTGAGTACGGCCTGGGGTTTTACTGGTTCTTGCTAATCCATTTTGTTGGGTTAATGCATTTAAAGCACTGGATTTACCGGCATTAGAGCGACCCGCAAAGGCAATTTCAATCCCTGTATCTGGCGGTAAATGGCGGATATCAGGAGCACTGATGATGAAATGTGCTTTTTGGTAATTAAATTGGGCCATTATGGTATAAACCTCTCTGAAATAATGCGGCTTCTCATGCATACTCATTTCAATTCTGCATGAGAATGAATATCTAAAATATTTATTCGCTCTATTTTGGCGCAATTTAATGACTTATAACAGCGTTTAAAAATTAAAATTTACTCTGTTATGACGTAATAAGACTTATTGAGCGTAAATAAAGGTAAATGATTGGCACTATTTACCTCAGCGAATTAGAATCGCTGCATATTAAGTAAGTTGTAGACTATTAAAGTAAAGGATCCCTGCATGTTAAAACGTTTTCTTGTCACCTTCGTTACCGCTTGCACTTTAACAACAGCGACTTTTGCAATGGCAACGGGAGAAACCTTCGTTAAATTAGTCACCTCTGAAGGCAATATTGAATTAGCACTGGATAATAAAAAAGCCCCAATAACAACGAAAAACTTTATTCAGTATGTCGAAGATGGATACTATAACGGCACAACTTTTCATCGTGTTATCCCAGGTTTTATGGTTCAAGGTGGTGGCTTCACAGCTGATTTACAACAAAAGCAAACTAGAGCGCCCATTAAAAATGAAGCTGATAATGGGTTACGAAATGTAAAAGGCTCTATTGCTATGGCACGCACATCAGATAAAGACAGTGCAACCAGCCAATTTTTCATTAATGTAGCTGATAATGCCTTTTTAGATCACGGTCAACGTGATTTTGGTTATGCCGTATTTGGTAAAGTGGTAAAGGGTATGGACGTGGTGGATAAAATTTCACAAGCTCAAACTCGTAATATTGGCCCTTACCAAAATGTACCAGTAAAAACAGTCACTATTTTATCTGCTGAAGTTGTAAAAGAATAAGCGCATTATTAGGATAGAATATTTACGTATTCTAATAAGATAAAATGCATATAAACCGGGATGAGCTTGTTCATTCCGGGATTTTTAGTATGAAAAAAATATTTTTTATTACCTCTTTTTTCGTGTGATCTACTGTAATAAGTATTAACTACGTTATTAATCACTCTATTTATTGTCGATTACCACCCTTTTTGTTATTGCGCAATAAATCAGCAGGTTTTCTTGCTTACTATTCATATTTTATACCTGTGCTATGATAATCGGCTTTGTTGTACCCAAGTCGGTTAAACAACGAGCTATTTTGGCAAAGACATACTCGCTTTAAAATAGTAATAAAATAAATAATGATAAGAAAATCAGTCGGATAGGCTAATATGCTGTTACTTATTGATAATTACGACTCGTTTACCTACAACCTCTATCAATATTTCTGTGAATTGGGTGCTGAGGTTGTTGTTAAGCGTAACGATGAGATTGGACTTAAAGAGATAGAAAAGATGATGCCAGCACATCTTGTTATCTCACCAGGGCCTTGTACTCCTGATGAAGCCGGGATCTCTCTTGAGGCTATACAGCGGTTTGCCGGTGAAATCCCTATTCTTGGCGTTTGTCTTGGACATCAAGCAATAGGGCAAGCTTTTGGTGCATCTGTTATCAGAGCACGAGAAGTTATGCATGGTAAAAATTCATTGATACACCATAACCAACAAGGGGTTTTTAAAGGACTTAATCGTCCTTTAAGTGTAACGCGCTATCACTCTTTAGTGATAGATGCTACGACGTTACCAGTGCCTTTTGAAGTAACGGCATGGAGCCAACATGATGGCAATGTTGATGAAATTATGGGTATTCGTCATCGTACACTTCCAATTGAAGGGGTTCAGTTTCACCCAGAAAGTATTTTAAGTGAACAAGGCCATGAGTTATTAAATAATTTTCTTAAATATTAATAAGATAGTATTTAAATAACAAAATAACGCCTTTTTATACAAAACCACATTTGATTTTTTATTCATATTTAGTGATTATATTTTCATATTAAAGACGAATAACGATCAGGTGGGGTAATGACAAAACAAAGTATCAACCGGGCAACTTACGATCAAGTAATGTTGCCAATTTATTCACCCGCAGAATTTATTCCTGTTAAAGGGGTGGGAAGTCGAGTTTGGGATCAGCAAGGAAAATCTTATATTGATTTTGCTGGTGGTATTGCCGTGTTGGCATTAGGACATGCTCATCCTGCTCTCAATCAAGCATTGAAAGAACAAAGTGAAAAACTTTGGCATGTGAGTAATATTTTCACGAATGAGCCTGCACTGCGTTTAGCACAAAAGCTCATTGATAACACATTTGCAGAACGTGTCTTTTTTGCTAATTCTGGCGCCGAAGCAAATGAGGCCGCATTTAAACTCGCTCGCCATTATGCAATCACCCGCCATCATCCTTATAAAACCAAAATTATTGCCTTTCACCATGCCTTCCATGGTCGAACCTTGTTTACAGTATCGGTTGGAGGACAACCTAAATACGCCGATGGTTTTGGCCCAAAACCTGCTGATATCGTACATATTCCTTTTAATGATTTAGATGCAGTGAAAGCCGTTATTGATGATCATACTTGTGCCGTTGTGTTAGAGCCAGTACAAGGTGAAGGTGGTGTAACAGCAGCAACCCCTGAATTTATGAGAGGGCTACGTGAGCTGTGCGATAAACATCAAGCATTACTTGTCCTTGATGAAGTACAAACAGGTATGGGGCGTACAGGTAAGCTTTTTGCTTATATGCATTATGATGTGACACCAGACATTATTACCACGGCAAAGGCACTCGGAAGTGGTTTTCCGCTCAGTGCGATGTTAACGACACAAGAGATAGCGTCAGTAATGGGGGTAGGAACTCATGGTACAACTTATGGGGGGAATCCATTAGCGTGTGCAGTGGGCAATGTCGCTTTTGATTTAATCAATACACCTGAGGTACTTAAGGGAGTAGAAAAGCGCTATCAGTGGATTGTAGACGAGCTCACAGCAATAAATCAAACCTACAACGTCTTTTCGCAAATCCGTGGGCAAGGATTATTGATTGGCGCACAACTCGCACCACAATATGAAGGCAAAGCAAAAATATTATTAGGGCTGGCTGCAAAGCAGGGATTAATGATGTTAAATGCAGGCGCTGATGTTATGCGTTTTACACCCTCATTAATTATTACCCAAGAAGAATTACAAGAGGGGATGGTCGCATTAAAAGCCGCCATTGCCGCGTTTGTAGAAGGGGTATAGTTATTAAAAAACCCCATCAGCAAGGATGGGGTTCATACCGTTCTTTTTATCAATAGCTCTTTTGTATAGAGCTATTGTTTGTTCGGGTGGGGAAAATTAGCGAGTTCCGTAAACGACGATAGTTTTACCGTGTGCTGAGATCAGGTTTTGATCTTCTAGCATTTTAAGAATACGGCCTACAGTTTCGCGTGAACAACCCACGATTTGACCAATTTCCTGACGTGTAATTTTAATTTGCATGCCATCAGGGTGTGTCATCGCATCAGGTTGTTTTGCTAAGTTTAATAAGGTTTGTGCAATACGGCCTGTTACATCAAGGAAAGCAAGGTTACCTACTTTTTCTGATGTGGTTTGTAATCTGTTCGCCATTTGAGCTGATAGGCGCATCAGAATGTCAGGGTTAACCTGAATTAATTGGCGGAATTTTTTATAGGAAATTTCTGCTACTTCACAGGCTGTTTTTGCTCTAACCCATGCACTACGTTCTTGATCTTCTTCAAATAATCCGAGTTCACCGATGAAATCCCCCTGATTTAGGTAGGAGAGGATCATTTCTTTTCCTTCTTCATCTTTAATAAGAACAGCCACGGAACCTTTAACAATATAATAAAGTGTTTCCGCTTTCTCACCTTGGTGGATCAGCGTGCTCTTGGATGGATATTTGTGAATATGGCAGTGTGACAAAAACCATTCAAGAGTCGGGTCTGTTTGCGGCTTGCCGAGAACCATTCGCGTTATCCTCTGTACGTTAAATGCAGCCTTTCAAAACGGATAGGCTCCCTTTTGAGACAGCGTGCTTAAAAATCCTATCTTGACCTATTAACTTCCTGAGAACACGGTAAGTTAATATGGAGTAGATTATAATAAATGAGAAAATAATGCATTGATCTTAACCACTATCATCAAGCAGATATTGTTTTTAACACAATTAGTGCATTAAGTCTCGTTTTACGCAGTCAGCATAATAAACCTATTTGCTAATTGCTAGTTGAATTATGAGAATGTACTCTTTTAGTTTCTGTCATGTTTAGGGGAAAATAAATGGAAGCACGCGTTAAGTGGGTTGAAGATTTATCTTTTGTTGGGGAATCTTCATCGGGTCATCAAATTATGATGGATGGAAACTCTGGTGATAAAGCACCAAGCCCAATGGAAATGGTCTTAATTGCTGCGGGTGGATGTAGTGCTATTGATGTCGTCAGTATTTTACGTAAAGGTCGTCATCAAGTGACTGATTGTGAAGTGAAATTAACTTCAGAGCGTCGAGAAGAAGCCCCTCGTTTATTCACTGATATCAATTTGCATTTTATCGTTTCAGGTAAAGAACTCACAGATAAAATTGTTGAACGAGCGGTTCAATTATCTGCAGAAAAATATTGTTCTGTTTCTTTAATGTTAGGAAAAGCAGCTAATATTACACATTCATTTGAAATAAAAGATGCTGAATAAATTTGATATTTTAAAATAAAGTTTAATTTAGAAATAATATCCCTTAATTAAGGGGATATTATTTTTATAGAAATAGATTTTATTTTGGTTAACTGATTTTTTCGCCATTTAATAATTTTTTGACTAATGGCGCCATAATTAATTCCATTGCTAATCCTAATTTCCCACCAGGCACGACAATCGTATTGATTGTTGACATAAATGAGCCATGCAACATCGCGAGTAAATAAGGAAAATCAATATCGGTTAAGCCTCGAAAACGAATAACAATAAAACTTTCATCGAGTGTTGGGATAGCTTTAGCTGAAAATGGGTTTGATGTATCGACAGTAGGCACTCGTTGGAAGTTGATGTGGGTACGCGAAAATTGTGGAATGATGTAGTTAATATAATCATCCATTGAGCGAACAACAGAATCTCGAACCGCTTCTTGTGAGTGTCCTCGTTCAGTAGTATCTCGGATAAGCTTTTGTATCCATTCAAGGTTCACAATAGGGACAACACCAACCAGTAAATCAACATGTTGTGCAACATTATGTTCGTTGGTGACAACACCTCCGTGTAACCCTTCATAAAAGAGAACATCGGTATTATCGGGTAATGGTTCCCAAGGAGTAAATGTTCCTGGTAATTGGTTGTAGGGGGTCGCTTCATCATAAGAGTGTAAATATTTACGTGATTGACCTTGTCCTGTTTCGCTATAGTGGCTGAATGTGGAACTCAGTAGGCTAAAATCATTTGCTTCAGGGCC
Organism: Proteus sp. G2300; assembly: GCF_009915965.1. NCBI lineage: Bacteria > Pseudomonadati > Pseudomonadota > Gammaproteobacteria > Enterobacterales > Morganellaceae > Proteus > Proteus sp. G2300. Next base: position 24,589 of record NZ_JAABNK010000007.1, on the reverse strand, counting down.
AAAATAGCTAATATGTCGACCCTGCTCTTTGGCTTTTCTTATCGCCATATCCATTTCAGGGCGAGTATAACGATGAAAACTGTCTCCATCAATTAATGCGGCATTTGCACTAAGTTGTTGGAATATTTTACGAAAAGCTTGGCTTGTTGTGGTGGTTCCTGCACCACTTGAGCCCGTAACGGCGATGATAGGATGTTTGACTGACATAGGTTATCCTTTTGCAAAATAAGGTTAGCCCTTATTGATGGCGATATTACGCTCTGGGTAACTAATCAGAGCGAAATTGCGAGGCAGGCATAATATTGACGCTTTCATGAAGCTCAGACCAAACTAACACGGCCTCGCCAGATTTAAGTTGTTTTTTTACGTCGGCGACTTTTTGTTCAAGCGTCTTTTCTTGGATACCATAATCTGTGCCTTCTCGTAAAACGAAACTTTCAATAAGATTATCTAGTGTCTCTGTGGAAAGTTCGTTCCAAGGTATTATCATTGGGTTTTCTCCAAATAAGCGGATAACCAGTCAGGTATCCGACTCTCAAGCCACATCACTGGTTTCGAGAGTTTTCCGCTGACAAACCCCACATGCCCACCAAATTCGGTAAGTTGATACTCAATATTATTAGGTAGTGTTGTGATATCTGGAATTACATCCGCAGACATGAAAGGATCATCTTTAGCATGAATGATAAGCGTTGTTTTCTTTATTTTATTTAATAAAGGCAATGCACTGCATTGGCGATAATAATCTAACGCATCTTTAAATCCGTGAATTTTGGATGTAATAAGGTCGTCAAACTGACGCAGCTTTTTGATCGACTTTATCGTCAATAAGCTGATCGGTAATGATTCTGGGTAGCGGATCAGCTTGCGTGTCGCGTTACTTTTTAGCCCTTTTAATAGATACCATTGATAAAAACGGGAAAACCCATGTTCAATTTTGGTTGAACAAGGTTCTAGCATTAATGGTGCTGATACAATAACAGCAGCATCTACAACGGCACTCTCACCACTTTCAGCAAGGTAATAAGCAAGCATATTACCGCCAAGAGAGTAGCCGACGGCTGCTGTAGGTTGTTTACCAAACTCCTGTTTTAGCCAATTTAAAAAATAGCGAGCATCTTCGGTTTCACCTGAGTGATAGATGCGTTTTTGTCTATTGGGTTCACCACTGCATCCTCTAAAATGCATTACAACACTTAACCAGCCTCTCTCTTTGGCTGCTGATAACATGCCATGGACATAAGGACTGCTAAAGCTTCCTTCTAAACCATGAAAGATCACTAATCGTGGTTTATCAAGTGCCATTTTAGGATCTTCACTCCATGCCAAATCGACAAAATCATTATCAGGAAGGTTTAGCCGTTGCCAATAAGGCGTTAATAGTGGTGTTCTACGCACTATTCTTGGTAAAAGCGTTTGTAAATGTGGATTTTTAGCCCAACGCATTGGATTAAAGTATTGAGACATATTTTCCGTCTATCAAAATGAATTAACACTTGTTTGCTAAATAACATACTGCTATTTTCGGTGAAAATAAAACATCTGTCACATCTTTGAGCTCTCACCATGACCATTAGCCTTATTTTTTCTTTAACGGTTTTCCTGTTTATTGCCGCTATTACACCTGGTCCCAACAACTTATTGCTTACTTCATCAGGTGCTAATGTCGGTTTTAAAGGCTCATTAAGGCTTATGGCGGGTATTATGCTGGGTATGCAATGTGTTTTACTTAGCTCAGCATTTGGTGTTGCTGCATTACTGATTATTTATCCTGCATTACATATAGGATTAAAGATAGTCGGGAGTGCATACTTACTTTGGCTTGCTTGGAAAACAGCAACATCATCTTATCAGCGTTTAGATATTCCAGCAAAAACATCGCAAGCAGTCAGTGGGTTTCAAGGTGGATTATTACAATTTCTTAATCCAAAAGCGTGGATGATGGGATTAGGGGCCGTGGGGAGTTTTAGTTTATCGGGTGATGCTTATTTTGGCTCTGTTATTGCGATCAGCGTTATTATGGTTATTGTTAATTTTGTTGCGGGTATTGTTTGGATATTAGGTGGAACGCTAATTAGTCTGTTTTTACAAAGTAGGCGTTCTTGGTTTATTTTCAATATCTCAATGGGGCTATTAACCGCGCTCTGTGTACCGCTAATCTGGATAGGGTAAATCAATAAAATAGTTATAAATCAATATGTAACCTAACTTTTTTTATTAAAATGAGTTTTTTTTAAGATTGGTTGGAACGATCTCTTTAGATATGTATCAAAAAAAGAGTATTCATCTATAAAAAGAGAGAGCTACGAACACCCATTGTTGTGTGTATTCATGTTAAAATAGTCACATTATATAAAATGGCGTTTGGTTATTTTCAATGGTTATATATAAATTTTAGTCTTTAAGTATGTTATTTTTTATTTCTCTTTATTTATCCCTTAGAATGGAGAAATAAATCATCTTCTAAAGGAATTATTTATTCCCTTTTACTGTTTGTAATTAAAGAGAATTTTATTGTACATCCGTTTTTAGTGTGTTTTCTAATTGTTATTAACTTAATGGAAGCATTTAAAAACGCAATATTATTGAAGATATAAATTGAATTTATATTCTCTTATTGACCAAAAAGAATAAATTATTATTAAAAGTTGGAAAAAAATAAATTAAGCATTATAGAATATAGCGGTTAATGAACAAAGACGGATAGAAAAGAGAATTATAGAACCATTATAAAAGTAAGTATTATAATAATAACAATATTAACTTTTATAACCTATTGTTTATGTTCTATTTTTATTTGGTTTATTCTGAAAAATCTAAATAACTTTAGGCATCAAATTCTTTATCAAGAACAATCTCATATATCACGATATAGTACTCGAAGTGGATATTGTCATTATGCCAACATTAACGAAAATAGCCTGGATAAAGCCAGGTATGGCTACAAATCAGCGAAAAATAGCGGACTATATTTTAGATAATCCAGAAAAAATAGTCACTCTTTCATCACAACAGCTTGCTGAAATAATGGGGGTTAGCCAATCTGCTATTGTTAAATTTAGTCAAAAAATAGGATTTAAAGGCTTCCCTTCTTTGAAACTGGCTATCAGTGAAGAGCTGGGTCGAAAAAATGCAAATTCAGGGACAAACCCTAGCATATTGCATAATCAAATAGGCTCTGAAGATAGCTTAGTGGTTATTGCACAAAAGTTAGCTCAAGAGAAAAATAATTCAATTAGCGATACAACTCGTCAAATAAATTACCTTCATTTCGAAAAGGTGATCCAACTTATTGATGAGGCTCAACGAGTTCAAATTATCGGTATTGGTGGCTCTGGATTAGTCGCAAGAGATTTAAGTTATAAATTACAAAAAATAGGAATAACAACTCTGATTGAAACAGATCATCATGTTCAAATATCTGTTGCACAAATGTTAAGTCCAAAGGATTTACAGATAGTGATTTCTTATAGTGGCAAAAGAAAAGATATGCTAGTTGCAGCCTCGGTGGCTAAAAAACAAGGAGCTAAAATCATTGCGATTACAGGAGAAAAGCACTCTCCATTAGGAAGAATTTCTGATTATATATTAGAAACAATTGCGGATGAAGGTGAGTGGCGGAGTGCTTCAATTTCTTCGCGTACAGCACAAAATACAATCACAGATCTTATTTTTATGGCGTTATTGAAGAAACGTGATGAGTGTGCAAAGACATTAGTGCTAAGTTCACAAGCATTAATTAATAGCCTGGATAATTAAAAAATTTGAACTGATTCAAAAAATTAATATTTAAATTTAGGTATTTACACTTATTACTAAAGTTATTCTCCTAACGGCCGAAACGTTAGTTATTTAGGTCGTGTTTTTTTGTTGAGATATTCTAATTTCAATATCGAGGAGAGTAACTAATGCGTAACAATCAACCGGTGACACAGCGAGAATACCCGGTCTCTGAAAACGCAACACTGATGTCGACGACAGATCTTGATGGCAATATTATTTATGCCAACGAGGATTTCGTCGAGGCCAGTGGGTTTTCAGTCGAAGAGCTGGTGGGAAAACCCCATAATATTGTCCGACATCCTGATATCCCTTCAGAAGTCTTTAAGGATATGTGGAAAACCTTAAAACAAGGCGAGGTTTGGACTGGGATCGTTAAAAATAGACGTAAAAATGGCGATCACTATTGGGTAAGGGCCAATATCACCCCTATTATTCGTCAAGGTAAAATTCAAAGTTTTATGTCAGTAAGAACCTATGCAAAAAAAGAAGAAATAGCTCAAGCTTCAGCGCTTTATGATGCATTTAATCAAGGTAAATATCCCTCTCACACCTTTTTAAAAGGTGCTTTTGTTTATAAAGGGTGGCAACGTTGGCGCTCATGGAATCAAACTATTTCATTAAAGAAACGCCTTCGCTTTTTTATTCTACTACCATTACCATTTATGCTATTAAGTGCATGGTTTGCTGGTTTATCTGGTTATGTCCTTTTGATGCATGTCGTTGTATTGCTGTTATTGCTAATAGCTAATGAACGCATTCTTTATTTTCAAATTGTAAAGCCAATAATTCGATTAAATGAACAGGCTAATCGTGTTGCGACAGGAGATGAACATAACGTTGCTTATCTTAATCGGATTGATGAAATTGGGATGACACAGCGCTCAGTTAATCAGTTAGGGCGAATGTTTCGTTGGTTAGTTAATGATGTAAGTCATCAAATTCATCAAGTCGATATTTCTTGTGATCAATTAGCTGCTGGTAATCGTGATTTATATGTAAGAACGGAACAAACAGCCAGTAATGTTGAAGCAACAGCATCGACGATGAATGAGCTTACTACGGCAGTAAGTAATAATAGTGAAACTGCGGGTCAGGCAAATAACCTTTCTAATATCACCTGTGATGCGGCGATAAAGGGAGGTAATGCCATGGATAATATCGCGAATACAATGAATGATATCGCAAAGAGTTCAGAGCGTATTAGTAATATTATTGGTGTTATCGACAGCATTGCTTTTCAAACCAATATTCTTGCATTGAATGCTTCAGTAGAAGCTGCCAGAGCCGGTGAACAAGGACGAGGTTTTTCGGTGGTGGCGACTGAAGTGAGGGAATTAGCACAGCGTAGTGCAGAAGCCGCCAAAGAGATTAAAAAATTGATTGGTGATTCAAGTAGCAATATCAAAGTGGGTTCAAAACAAGTCAATGAGACGGTCGGTACAATGGAGGATATTGTTGTACATGTCAAAAATGTGACAGATTTAATTGGTGAAATTAGCCTAGCGTCTTCAGAACAAAGTGCGGGTCTAAAAGAATTAGGTCGAGCAGTTGAAAAACTGGAATTGATTACGCATGAAAATGCCAACTATGTTTCTAAGGCTTCGATGATTTCAGGTGAAATGAAGGTACAAACGAATTACTTAGTCAGTGCAATTAATGTATTCCACTAATTTGTAATTATTAAGAAGTTAAAGACACCTACTAAAAATAGGTGTCTTTGTACCTAACTCACTGTTTTATCATCATATAATAAGTGAATTAAAAGCTTGTCCAATCATCGTCTTCATCATTTTTGATGGATGTTTCTTTTGTGGAATTTCTCTCTTTTATTTCATCCTTGACGGTGTTTTTTATTTTTTCCCCTTTTTTCTGTGATAACTTTTCAGAAGAGAACGGTATTTCAATGACGTTATGATGTGATTTTTTATCGTACTGCTTACTTTCCGTTGTTTTAAACTGCTCAACGATCTGTTCAAGATTACCCGCTTCTTCAGTCAATAAACTTGCTACAGAGGAGGATTGTTCAACCATAGCGGCATTTTGTTGGGTTGCTTTATCCATTTCTGTAACGGCCAGAGAGACTTGAGTAATACCACGAGTTTGTTCTTCAGATGCGGATAAAATTTCTGTCATTGAGTCTTCAACATGTTTGACAGAGGTCAGTATTTCACCCATAGACATGCTAACTTGCTCAACAAGATCATTACCATGGCGAACTCGGCTAATTGAAGCATCAATTAATTCTTTTATTTCCTTCGCAGCTTCTGCACTACGCTGTGCTAATTCCCTCACTTCAGTCGCCACCACCGAAAAACCTCGTCCTTGCTCACCCGCTCTAGCTGCTTCAACGGCCGCATTTAATGAGAGAATATTAGTTTGAAAAGCAATGCTATTAATAACGGTGGTAATTTCACCAATTTTTTGCGAACTTTCGGCAATATCCGTCATAGTTTTAACCATTCTATTCGTGACATCTCCCCCTTTACTGGCAATATTTGATGTTTGATTAATGAGATGTGAAACTTCACGAGCGCTTTCTGTATTGTTTCTCACTGTTGCTGTGAGTTGTTCCATACTAGATGCGGTTTCTTCTAATGCGCTTGCTTGCTCTTCAGTACGGCAAGAAAGATCGGTATTGCCTGCTGATAACTCTTGAACACCCGTGTAAATATGATGACTTGTTCCTCGAATAGCATTTACAATTAATGAGAGTTCAGTGCGCATATACTGAATACCCGTAATTAATTGGTCAATTTCATTATTCCCTTTTGCTGTGATGTCTTTATTTTCTAATAAATTTCCTTGAGAAATTTCTGACATATAATCCACGATTTGATTGATACGTAAAACAATATTTCGACGTATCCAAAGTACAACAAGAACTGTAAAAAGAATAAAAATAAACATAAAAACAAACGCTAAAATTAATGTGCGTTCGTAATTACCTTGTGCGGCTTCTCTTGCGTGGGTCACCACGTTATCACTGAGATAATCTGTTGCTTCATAGAGGGATTGAGTGAATCGTTCATTGGTATTATGTGCATAAAGGGATTGAAAGCCGTAGTAATCATGAATTTCTAAACATGATGCAAGCTGATCGAGATCGTAAAGTACTCGGTTAAATAGTTTTTTCATTTTTTCTATTTTTTCGGGATCAAAATTGGCATTTTGAGCGGAAGAAAAATAGGCACTAATAATATGGGTAACTTCTTGTTTGCGTTGTGGATAGGTGGATAGAAAGTGGGTAATTTTATCTTCTGCAATGTCGGGCGTGAGATGAGCGTCAAACATAACATTAAGCATATCTTCACGTAATTTATTTAACTCAGCATAACCATAATCCATCGTTTTTATCTGTTCAAAGCCATTTGCTAATTGTGAGATCCGCTTATTTGTTAAACTCGCGTCACGGATACTCATTGCACCAGAGAAAAGTTGAATGGTGCAAAACAGTATTAAGATAAACATTAAGCCATTAGATATTTTTATTCGTTTCAGCATAGCCTTACCTATTTAATTGATTTGTAGGACACACAGCAAGGAGCGATAAACATTCATCAATTAAACTTATTCGGCTTAATATCTAAAAACTTTACCTTTTCTACTCTATTTAATGGTAAAGATGATTTATATTTCTTTTTTTAGTTTTAATTACCAGCTAATAGCTAAAATATTCTAATGATTTATATAAAAGACTATAGGTATATTATCTTACTAATTTTTTATGTTTATTTGCTAATATTAAGATTTAATAATGTCTTTGCTGAATAATAAAGCGATTGTAGCTGTGTTTTATTTTTAGTGTTCGTTTTATTTTATGATAAGTGAAATAGATACATCGTCTTGATGAATGCGTTTAATTTTCTTAAAAAATATGTTTTTTCGTATAAAAACGATCGTTTTTAATATGTCAATGTATCGTGGGTTAGACATACTCCCAGAAAAATGGCTGGGAGTATGGTAGGTAGAGGTTTTGTTATATGTAATGTAATAGACTATTTATTGCACCTAGCTTTCACTTTTTTGGGAACTTAAAAACTTTCCCAGTTATCATCGGTTTCATGATGATTCGTTTTTATTGTTGATGTTTTAATCACCTCTTTTTCTTGTGATTGAGCTGAAAAGGTGGGTAACTTAGTCAGTGCTGGTTTTTCGTTCTCTACTTTAAATGTATTTACGATAATATCTAACATACTGGCTTGTTCACTTAGTGTGGTAGACGCAGCGGTTGATTGTTCAACCATGGCTGCATTTTGTTGAGTTGCTTTATCCATTTCATTAACAGCAAGACTAATTTGTGCAATACCACGAGTTTGCTCTTCTGATGCAGATAAAATTTCTTTCATTGAACCTGAAACATGATTGACGGATGTGACAATTTCACCCATTGATAAACTGACTTGTTCAACCAGATCATTACCTTGTCTAACACGTAAGATTGTTGATTCGATAAGCTCTTTGATCTCTTTCGCTGCTTCGGCACTTCGCTGTGCTAAGTTGCGCACTTCACTTGCAACTACAGAAAATCCTCGGCCTTGTTCGCCCGCTCTTGCGGCTTCAACCGCTGCGTTGAGAGCTAAGATATTTGTTTGGAATGCAATATCATCAATAACAGCCGTGATTTCACCAATCTTTTGTGAGCGATCGGCAATATCTGTCATCGTCATGACCATCTTGTTACTATGTTCTCCACCTTGAACAGCGATATCAGCGGTACTCATCACCAGTTCTGTGACCTCACGAGCGCTATCGGTATTATTACGGATAGTTGCTGTCATCTGCTCCATACTGGATGCGGTTTCTTCTAATGCGCTGGCTTGCTCTTCTGTTCGGCTGGATAAGTCATTATTTCCTGCCACAATCTCTTGTACACCGGTATAAATGGTGGCACTACTATTTCGAATAGCGCTCACCATCTCTTTTAATTGTGCTCGCATTTGTTGTAAGCCCAGCATAAGCTGGTCTATTTCAGTATTACCCGAAACATCACTATCTATACGACTGACTAAATCGCCTTTAGCGATAGTTTCCTGATAGGTGATCATTTGATTAATACGAGCAATGATGTATTTGCGGATCCAAATAAGAACTAATGTGGTGAAGATAAGGAAAATACCCATAAAGGTAGAGGCTATCCATAACATACTGTAGTAGTTCTTTTCCGCTTCAGCCACTGACGGATTGACCACGTCATCTGTAATAAAATCTGTGGCTTCATACAGTGAGTTGGTAAAATCAGTATTGGCTGGGCTTTTTAAGATCAATCGAACAGCATTGGTATTTCGCTCATTTAAATATTGTGCTAACAAATCAAGATCAGCGCGGCTTTTTTGATAAAGCTGTTTGATCTGCGCCATACGCTGTTGATCAAATCCTGTTTGAGCGGATAAATCAACATACTCATTCATCAGAGTATCAACTTGTGCTTTACGCGCTGGCATAGTTTGCATAAATGCAGTGATGTTTGCATCTTCAGCCTGAGGATTTGAAATATAGCTAAATGCTTGTGCAATAATATCAGTACGTAATGTATTCAACTCCGCATAAGTATTATCCATTGTGCGTAGTTGGTCGAAACTGTATGAAATTTTCTTGAGTTTATTCTGAGTCTGGTAGGCATCGTGAATACTTTGTACTCCAGAAATAATCTGAATAATACAAAACAGCGTCAGGACACACATTAAACCTTGAGAGATTTTAATTCGTTTTAACATAACCCTACCTATTAGCTTTATCTTTTCGTCGGTAAGTGGGAGGTCCACTTAGCAGAATGATTAATTCGGCTGGAATGTTAGAAACTTTAGTGTGAAAGAATTTATTTCCCTTACTTAATCTGAATAGTCAGAAAATAAATGTTAGCTTGTTATTTTTACTGGGGTATTACCAGATAGGGTAAGATTATATTTTGTGTAAATAGTGCTACTATAAAATGATATAAATACCGTAAGTGAAATGAATTGTATAAATTTTAAGAATGAATAATGAGATAAAGGTAAAGGAACTATTTTACTTAAAACAGTTCCTTTTTTAATGAATGATAGGTAATTACTGAGATCCAAATGTATTTGTCATCTCTTCCAATGTTTCTTGTAATTCCATCCATTCCATTTCAACTTCTTCAAGCGCTGACTTTGCGATACCTTGTCGGTTTAAACAATCAGAAAGCTCATTTTTACGGCTGACATCGTAAATACCACTGTCAGAAAGCGCCGTTTCCATAAGTGTCAACTCTTGGCTGAGTTTATCCATTTTACTTTCTAATATCGTCAGCTTTTTACGCAGAGGTTGGGTTTGTTGCCTAAACTCGGCTTCTTTGCGTTTTTGCTCTTTTTTGTCTTGCGCACTTAAATTTGTTGTCGCGATATTGTCTTTATCTTGTTGGTTTTTATTGGCTTGTGTTTCTTGGCGGTTTTGATCAACTAACCACTGCTGATAATCATCAAGATCGCCATCAAAAGGTTCAACTTGACCATCATGAACAAGATAGAGAACGTCGGTTGTTGATCGCAGTAAATGCCTATCATGCGATACCACAACAATCGCGCCTTCAAAGCTAATTAAAGCTTGAGTTAGCGCTTGGCGCATATCTAAATCGAGGTGGTTAGTTGGTTCATCCATTAACAGCAAATTAGGGCGTTGCCAGACTAAAAGGGATAACACTAAACGTGCTTTTTCACCCCCAGAAAATTGACCACAAGCATCGGTAACCTTATCACCATGGAAACCAAAGCCACCAAGATAGTCACGTAATTTCTGTTCAGTCTCTTTAGGCGCTAAACGAGTTAGGTGTTGTAGCGCTGATTCATCTGAGCGTAAAAACTCTAATTGATGCTGTGCAAAGTAACCTAGTTTAATGCCTTTTGAGAGAGCCATTTTTCCTTGTAGTGGTTCAAGCTCACCCGCAAGTAATTTAATTAGCGTCGATTTACCTGCACCATTTCGCCCTAATAACCCAATACGTGAGCCAGGGATTAAATTCAGCTTAATATCATTAAGAATAATTTTTTCACCATAACCAGCACTGACTTTTTCCATCGAGAGTAATGGATTAGGTAAGCTTTCAGGTTGACGGAAACTAAATTGGAATGGGTTATCGGTATGAGCTGGTGCAACGCGCTCCATTCGCTCAAGCATTTTCACTCGACTTTGTGCTTGTTTAGCCTTAGTGGCTTTTGCTTTAAACCTATCGATAAAATTTTGTAAGTGTGCAATTTTTGATTGCTGGTTTTCAAACAAGGCTTGTTGCTGAGCGAGTTTTGTTGCCCGTTGCATTTCAAATGAAGAGTAGTTACCTGAATATTCAAAGATTTTCTCTTGTTCAATATGCAATATTTTATCCACGATCGGATCAAGAAAATCACGGTCATGGGAAATTAAAATTAAGGTACCAGTATAGCTTTTCAGCCATTTCTCAAGCCAAATAACGGCATCTAAATCTAAGTGGTTGGTAGGCTCATCAAGTAATAGTAAATCAGAACGACAAATTAACGCTTGCGCCAAGTTTAAACGCATTCTCCAACCGCCTGAAAATGATTTTACAGGTTCATTAAGTTGCTGTTGGCTAAAACCCAAGCCATTAAGTAAGGTTGCAGCACGAGATTGTATTGTCCATGCATTAATGGCATCTAATTGCCCATGAATAAGCGCAATAGCGTGGCCGTCATTGATCTCGTTGGCTTTTTGTAATCGTTGTTCTAGTTGGCGATATTCTCTATCACCATCAATGACATAATCAATTGCTGGTACATCAAGTGCAGGTGTTTCTTGATTAACCCACGCCATTGCCCAAGTACTGGGAAAGGTCACATTTCCCGCTTCAGCTTGAAGCTCACCTTTTAATAAAGAGAGTAATGTGGTTTTACCACAACCATTTTTGCCGACTAGACCAATCTTTTGCCCTGGATTAATAGTTGCACTGGCATTATCCAGTAACACTCTGACACCACGGCGAATTTGCAAAGAAGAAAAAACAATCATAAATATCGTCTATTAGGAGTATGTAAATTAATATATAGAGTAAGTTGTTCGTAACAGTTGGTCACAATGCGTGCATGGTAACGGAAAAAATGGTTTCTGACACGTTTTGTAAGGAGGAATGATGTTAAACGCATCAAATGTATTACTGGTGTATGTCCATCCCGAGCCGCGCCAATCAATTGCTAATAAAGCGTTACTAAATGCGGTGAGGGATCTAGAGAATATAACTATCCATGACTTATATGCTACTTATCCTGATTTTTTTATTGATATACATCATGAGCAATCCTTGCTGTGTCAGCATCAAGTGATTGTTTTTCAATTTCCACTACAAACATATAGTTGCCCAGCATTATTAAAAGAGTGGCAAGATAGAGTACTAACACGTCCTTTTGCAAATCAAAGTGGAAGGTCACATTTAAAAGGGAAATCATTTCGCTGTGTTGTGACCACAGGCGAACCTGAATATGCTTACCAACATAACGGAAAGAATCGCTACACACTCACTGAATTATTACGTCCTTTCGAATTAATGGCAGAAATGTGTGGTATGCGTTGGTTATCGCCTATGATTGTGTATTCAGCAAGGCAACAGTCTAAAACAACATTGACGCATATTGGAGAGGCTTATCGCCATTGGTTAGGTGCGCCACTTGAAGGGGAGCATGTCTGATGGAAGATAATTGGATGATTAAAGCGGTGCTCTTTTTCCTTTGTGCTGCGGTGGTCATGGTGCCTATTGCACAACGTCTTAAAATTGGGGCGGTATTAGGGTATTTGATAGCAGGTATTGTTATTGGACCTTGGGGGCTTGGGTTATTTAAAGATGTTGATGACATCTTACATTTTTCTGAATTAGGTGTGGTTTTCCTAATGTTCTTGATTGGATTGGAATTAAACCCAGCTAAGCTATGGGAATTAAGACGCGCTATATTTGGTGTGGGTTCCATGCAGGTAGTTTTCACCGCTTCTATTTTTTCAGGACTTATTCTCGTTTTAACCTCTTTTTCATGGCAAGCGGCGGTTATTGGTGGATTGGGTATTGCAATGTCTTCAACGGCTATGGCACTACAGCTTATGAATGAAAAAGGGATGAATCATAACGAGGGAGGGCAGTTAGGTTTTGCGGTGCTGTTATTTCAAGATATGGCTGTGATCCCTATTCTTGCTGTTATTCCATTACTTGCAGGAGAAACAGCTAGTAGTGATTGGTATCGCATTGGATTAAAAATTGTTTCTTTTGCGGCATTGTTGATTTGTGGGCGTTATTTATTACGACCTCTGTTTCGTTTAGTGGTGAAATCGGGTGTAAGAGAAGTCTTTACAGTCGCAGCACTATTAGTCGTGCTGGGAGCCGCCATTTTTATGGAAACTCTCGGTTTTTCAATGGCAATGGGAACCTTCATTGCTGGCGTGTTATTAGCAGATTCAGAGTATAGGCATGAATTAGAAATCTCTATTGAACCGTTTAAAGGGTTATTATTAGGGCTATTTTTTATTTCTGTCGGCATGTCTTTAGATATTGGTATTTTATGGCGCTATTTACCTGAGGTTTTACTGGGTGTGCTTATTCTCGTGATAACTAAGGGACTAATACTTTATGGCATTGCATGGCTAGCTGGATTGCGCTTTTCTACACGTTTACAGTTTTCATCAGTATTAAGTCAAGGTGGTGAATTTGCCTTCGTTGTTTTTTCAACATCAATGGCGATGGGGGTATTAGATAGTCAGCAAATGGCATTATTGCTGGTGGTTGTCACGCTTTCTATGATGACTACACCACTTGTGATGCAAATGACAGACGCTGTGTTATCTCGCCGTTATAATGAGGCCAAAACAGACGAACAGCCTTTTGTTGAAAATAATCATCCAGAAGTCATTCTTGTTGGTTTTGGTCGAATGGGGCAAGTTGTAGGACGCTTGTTGATGGCCAACAAGATTAACATCACCGTACTAGAGCATGATGTGGGAAGTTTAAGTACCATGCGTAAATACGGTTATAAAGTTTATTATGGTGATGCAACGGATCTTAATTTATTACGAGCGGCAGGTGCGGAATACGCAAAAACGATTGTTATCACGAGTAATGAATCTGAAGCAACGATGGAAATTGTTCACCTCTGTCAGCGTCACTTTCCTAATTTGCATATTATTGCAAGAGCAAGAGGGCGTGTTGAGGCTCATGAATTGCTTAAAGCGGGTGTAACAGATTTTAGTCGAGAAACATTTTCTAGTGCTTTAGAGTTAGGCCGTAAGACATTAATTGAATTGGGTATGCATCCTCATCAAGCTTATCGAGCGCAACAGCATTTTCGCCGTTTGGATATGCAATTACTCAGAAAGCTGGTGGATGAATCACCAGAAGAGGTTTCCAACGTATCTCGCGTAAAAGAAGCAAGGCGAGAGCTTGAAGAACTCTTTAATGAAGAAATTCGCCAAGAGCATCATCAACCTGATATTTGGGATGAATCTTTAACAGAGGACATTCCTCAAATAAGTAAAGAAAAAAGATCTATTGATAAACAGGAGAACTGACCCCATGTCTGCAACCCGTAAACGCTTTATCGCAGGAGCTGTGTGCCCACACTGTCAAGCTCAAGACACACTCAAAATGTGGCGCGAAGATAAAGTTGATATTGTCGAATGTGCTCAATGTGGCCATCAGCAACGACAAACAGAGGGTGAAGTTAATTCACTTGTTCGTGAAAATGAACAGGTCATTGGGATCTTTACACCACAATAATTGTAGGTTTTTTTGATATAACCCGATACAGAAGATTTATTTTTCGTTACAATCGGGAAAATTTTGCCCACGGGTATGTAGGAGATGTCATGAAAGTAGCAAACGACTTGGTAGTTAGTCTGGCTTATCAAGTAAGATCAGAAGACGGTGTTTTAGTTGATGAGTCCACGGTGAGCGCACCGTTAGACTATCTGCATGGCCGTGGTTCTTTAATCAGTGGTTTAGAAAATGCATTAACAGGTCGCGAAGTCGGTGAGAAATTCGACGTAGAAGTGGCTTCTGATGATGCTTATGGCCAATACGATGAAAACTTAGTTCAACGCGTTCCAAAAGATGTTTTTGTTGGTGTTGATGAGTTAGAAGTTGGCATGCGTTTTCTTGCGGATACCGATCAAGGTCCTGTACCAGTAGAAATTACAGGTATTGAAGGTGACGAAGTTATCGTTGATGGTAACCACATGTTAGCAGGCCAAAACCTGAAGTTTCATGTTGAAATCGTTGCTATTCGTGAAGCGACAGAAGAAGAATTAGCACACGGCCACGTGCACGGTGAAGAAGAAGAGCACGAATGTTGTGGTGGCCACGGTCACGGTGAAGACGGTGGATGTTGTGGCGGTGGTCATGGTCATGGCCATTCTCACGGTGAAGAAGGTGGATGCTGCGGTGGCGAAGGTCATGGCAACGGTGGTCACGGCCACGGTCATGGCGGTTGCGGTTGCCAACACTAATCTGTCTAAAGAAAGATCAAAAGGAGCGTTTAAACGCTCCTTTTTGTTTTTTTGATTACGTTAAAAGGAAAGTCATCACTTAATAGTGTGGGGGAGGTGTTTCATCCTCGGGTCTTGCAATTATTGAGGATTGAGATGTTTTTAAGCGCTCAGTGACAATCTTTAATGCTTCTTTAAAGCGACTAATTTCAATTTGTTGCTGTGTAACCACCTGATTTAACTCTTCAATAGTCGCATCTTGGAAAGCAACTTTGCTTTCTAATTGAATGAGCAATAGTTCTACTTCCTTAATATCCATTGTGTTTTTCCTCCTTTGAAATGTCGAATTACGACGAATGTGACTAACGAACTCGTGAAATTTAATCTTATTTACTGATATATACACAGGAAGACATAAATCTGGTTTGAGATAAAAGACTATTTTGTTAATGTGATAACACTCTGTGCTGACAAAAATCCTAACATTAACTGTTATGAGTGTCGGCAAATTTTTTTAATTCATATAAAATTGCTACCCGCGGATGAGATCTATACCGCAACGACAGCAAGATGTGATGCAAAACGTTTTAGTGAAGATCTATGATGATCATTTTTAAAACGTAGCGACTCACTAACATATACTGGAGAATGGGATGAAATCTTTATTAAAAACGACGTTGCTGGCAACCAGTTTAGCTTTCGCATTCAGCGCACCTCAAGCATTTGCTGAAGAAGCAGCTAAAGTGCCAACATTAAATAGTGCATTTAAAACTCAAAATGAGCAAAATGCCTATGCGTTAGGCGCGTCGATGGGTCGCTATATGGAAGCTGCATTACAAGAGCAAAAAAATATTGGTATTACTTTAGATTCTAAACAACTGTTGGCAGGGGTTCAGGATGCATTTAACAGTAAATCCAAATTATCAGATGCTGAGATTGAATTAACCTTAGCGGCGTTTGAAGATCAAGTCCGTACTGCTGCAACCGCGAAAATGGAAAAAGAAGCCACAGAAAACAAAGCCGCGGGTGATAAATTCCGTACAGAATTTGCAGCTGAAAAAGGTGTCGTAAAAACAAAATCAGGTCTATTGTATTTAGTTGAAAATCCAGGTAAAGGTAAAACCCCAACAGATGCTGATCGTGTGACTGTACACTACAAAGGTATGCTGATTGATGGTAAACAATTTGATAGTTCTTATGATCGTAATGAGCCACTGACAATTAGCCTAAAGAGTGTTATTCCTGGCTGGACTGAAGGCATGAAATACATCAAAGAAGGTGGCAAAATCAAGTTAGTTATTCCACCAGAATTAGGCTATGGCCAACGCGCAACAAGTGGTATTCCAGCTAACTCAACCTTAGTCTTTGAAGTTGAATTACTGAGTGTTGAAAGCGATAAGTAATTCACTTATCACTCAATATCACTAAAAAATGCTGGCATAAATGCCAGCATTTTTATTTCTAATGTATCGTACATCATTTATTAACGTATAGCGTTAGTCTACAGTCTCTTCGATAATAATAGCTTTGGTTTTTTTAAAAACAAACAGCAAGCCAATAATGATTGCCCCCATCCCTATTAAAGTGAGTAAAGACATCTTATTACCCAAGAAGATGTAATCCATGAATGCCGTCACTCCCGGTACTAAATAAAATAAGCTCGTGACATTAACTAAATTACCTGTTGTGAGTAAACGATATAACAGTAGCTGAGCAACAACAGAAATAATAATAGCTAGCCAAAGAACAGGAATGATAAAGCCAATATCGAATGAGGCATCAAAAGGTTTAAATGGCACAAATAACAAGCACAATACGAGACTAACAACATATTGCAGTGGCAAGGCGTCCATGGGAGCTAATTGCAGTTTTTTTTGTGAAATTGCACCAACACTCATGCAAAGTAGGGCAATTAATGCATAAATCATCCCTGTTAATGAAAGGGCTGTATTAAATACACTTTGTGCAACTACCAACACTAGCCCTGCTAATGCGATTAGAAGTCCTAACAATCGAGTTGCGGTAAAATTACGTTCAATTATCCATAATGTAATAATCGGTTGTACACCCATTATTGTGGCCAGCATTCCGGGTGTTATGCTATTAGCAAGCGCCAAAAGATAACAAATAGAATAACCGCCGATAATTAACAAACCTACCCATGCTGTTTTTAATCGACTTCCTTTCGGAGGCAAAAAACGATGACGCTGAATACACAAAAAAGAAAGAAATGCTAACGCGATAATAAAACGCCAAGTTAAAATAGCAAATGAGCTACCATTATCTAAACCCCAACGCGAAAAAATAGCCCCGCTACTCCATAATAAAACGAATAATGTCGTTGGACCGAATTTCGCCCAATATTGACGTAAATACATGACGATATACCTGTAAAATGAGCAGTAAGATGGCTTGACTATTTTTAGTAATAGTTGGCAATTGAGAAAACATTAACAAATAAACGTAAATAACACTTCAATTATAGTATGTTGGTTCATACGCAATTAAGTCGAACTAATAAATTAAGCAATGTCAGTTGCAACAACAACCGTTGTATTGACGACAACCACTTTGACAGACGGAAGTGGTGAAGAGGGAATTTTAATAGGCATAGAAGCAACAGACATTAACCCTACTGTTGATGAAAGTTGCTGAGATTGGCATATCATCAGTATATTCAAGGGATTAATTACACGCTAAAATAATAATTTGGAATATAGGTAATCTCTTCAAGAGTGTCAATCTTTATCCCTCCTATCTTTAAAGGTGAAATTTTTAAAAATAAAGAGGGCGTTGATACGAAAAGATTAAAAAAACGAAAAAAGCTGTGACCTATGACAAAGCTCTTATTCTAAGACACTTGACGTAGATCGTCTGACGATCTAACGTCAGAATTGTGCCTAATTCAGTTTTTATATTTAAATTTTTTAATATTAAATTGATCCGCAGTGACGAACCGTTATAAAAAATAGAACCTCAAGTCATTATCATAATTAAAGCCTTTAAGGATTATATAATCAAATGTCTAGCCCGTTATTTAATGGTGACAGCAGCGAGTTTGAAAAACTAGATAGCCGACCTTTTACTCAAACTGATCACGAAATATTGAAGTCCTATGAGGCTGCCGTAGAAGGTTTAGCTATACTCATTGGCAACCATTGTGAAATCGTATTGCACTCTCTGGAAGATTTGAAATGTTCAGCGGTTAAAATCGCGAATGGAGAACATACTGGTCGTAAGATTGGTTCTCCAATTACCGATTTGGCATTACAAATGTTACATGATATTACAGATGAAGATTCAAGTTTTTCAAAGGCTTATTTTACTAGAGCGAAAAGTGGTGCATTGATGAAATCGATCACGATTGCGATTCGTAATCGCGAACGTCGTGTTATCGGTTTATTGTGTATTAATATGAACCTTGATGTTCCATTCTCTGAAATAATCAAAACCTTTATTCCTGAAGAAACACATGAAGTTGCTTCTGATGTTAACTTTGCCTCATCTGTTGATGATCTCGTGGCCCAAACATTAGAGTTCACCATTGAGGAAGTGAATAATGATCGTGAAGTTGCCAATAACGCAAAAAATAAACAAGTTGTGTTAAGCCTTTATGAAAAAGGTATTTTTGATATTAAAGACGCCATTAACCAAGTTGCTGATCGACTGAATATCTCAAAACATACGGTCTATCTCTATATTCGCCAGTTTAAAAATGGAGAATAGAGCCACATTATGAGTTCCTTGACATATTGTTTAGTGGTAACAGGGCCTCATTATGGAACTGAACAAGCTTCAAGTGCCTATTTATTTGCAAATGCCCTTCTTGAGAAAGGGCATCAAATTGCGCAAATTTTCTTCTATCGGGAAGGGGTGGTAAATGCCAACAGATTGGTGTTACCAGCAAATGATGAATTTGATCTTCCCAAAGCGTGGATAACATTGGCGAAAAGACACCAAATTCCTTTACATGTTTGTGTTGCTGCTGCATTACGTCGAGGGATCATTGATGAACAACAAGCCAAAGAGCAAGGAATTGATAATCATAATATGGCAACGGAATTTGAACTTAGTGGCCTAGGTTCACTTGCTCAAGCGATGTTGACGTGTTCACGTGTGGTGCAATTTTAATGAAAAAAATGAATTCAATTGCCTTTCTTTTTACACAAGCACCTCACGGTAATAGTGCTGGACGGGAAGGTTTGGATGCTTTACTCGCAACCTCTGCATTAACGGAAGAGATAGGTGTTTTTTTTATATCAGATGGCGTGTTCCAATTAGTTGAAAATCAACAGCCTGAAGGTGTGTTATCTCGCCATCACGCTGCAACTTTTAAAGTGCTTCCCTTGTATGATGTAACAAACGTCTATATATCACATCAAGATATGACTCATCGTGGATTGTCCTCTCAAACTGCTTTTGTGCTGGATGCACAGGTGATATCTCATCAAGATATTGCTCAAAAATTGAGTGAATATGGGGTGGTATTGCGCTTTTAATACAGAAGTTAGGCAGGAAGGTTGAACGGTTATGTTGTATACTTACTCCGTCTCTATTTACCAAAGTGATTTAGAGGCTTTTTTATCTTTATTAACAAAACAAGATGACGTGTTGTTAATTCAAGATGGTGTACTGGCAGTTCTTGAAGAGAATCCCTTATTAAAATATTGTCTTCAACAGCAAATTTCAGTTTACGCATTAATTGATGATGTTTTAGCGAGAGGCTTAAAAGATCAAGTATCTCATCATATTAAACTCATTAGTTATGGTGATTTTGTCGATTTAACGGTAAAACACCCTCAACAAATTCATTGGGGAGCGTAGAATTGCTGTATAATTCTTGACACATGAGCCTGTCAGCAATAAAATTCTGCGTCCTCATGTTTTGTCTTGTTGACAAGACAGAGTTCAAATCCGTGTTTACGAAGCAAAAACCAGGAGCTTTTTTTAAATGGCAACTATTAATCAGCTGGTACGCAAATCTCGTAGCTCGAAAGTTGTTAAAAGCAACGTTCCAGCTCTGGAAGCTTGCCCGCAAAAACGTGGCGTATGTACTCGTGTATATACTACCACTCCAAAAAAACCAAACTCAGCACTGCGTAAAGTATGCCGTGTGCGTTTGACTAACGGTTTCGAAGTTTCTTCCTACATCGGTGGTGAAGGCCACAACTTGCAGGAGCACTCCGTAATCTTAATCCGTGGTGGTCGTGTTAAAGACTTACCAGGTGTGCGTTACCACACTGTTCGCGGCGCGCTGGACTGTTCTGGTGTTAAAGACCGTAAACAAGCTCGTTCTAAGTACGGTGTGAAGAAGCCAAAGGCTTAATGGTTCTCCGTTAAGTAAGGCCAAACATTTTTTCACAAATAATGTCAAAATAAACTCATTGAGTTTTGGACAACCCTGAATTTTAAACGGAGTATTTCCATGCCACGTCGTCGTGTAATTGGTCAACGTAAAATTCTGCCAGATCCTAAGTTCGGATCAGAACTGCTGGCTAAATTTGTAAACATTCTGATGGTAGACGGTAAAAAATCTACTGCGGAATCAATTGTATATAATGCGCTTGAGACCCTGGCTCAGCGTTCAGGCAAAACTGAACTGGAAGCGTTCGAAATCGCATTAGATAACGTACGTCCTACTGTGGAAGTTAAATCCCGCCGTGTTGGTGGTTCAACTTACCAAGTTCCAGTTGAAGTACGCCCAGTTCGTCGTAATGCATTAGCAATGCGTTGGATTGTTGAAGCTGCTCGTAAACGCGGTGATAAATCCATGGCTCTTCGCCTGGCAAATGAATTATCTGATGCGGCTGAAAACAAAGGCGCTGCTGTTAAGAAACGTGAAGACGTTCACCGTATGGCAGATGCAAACAAGGCGTTCGCACACTACCGTTGGTAATCCACGAAGTAGTTGTAGCAACTCTTTTCAGGACAGCTATGCTGTCCTTTACCTGAATTGAACGCCCACGAGAGAGGAAAAAATGGCTCGTCAAACCCCCATAGCACGCTACCGTAATATCGGTATCAGTGCGCACATCGATGCCGGTAAAACCACTACAAGTGAACGTATTCTGTTTTATACCGGTGTAAACCATAAAATTGGTGAAACTCACGAAGGTTCAGCAACAATGGACTGGATGGAGCAGGAGCAGGAGCGTGGTATTACTATCACATCCGCAGCAACTACTGCATTCTGGTCTGGTATGGCTAAACAGTTCGAGCCTCACCGTGTAAACATCATCGACACCCCAGGACACGTTGACTTCACAATCGAAGTAGAACGTTCTATGCGTGTTCTTGATGGCGCGGTTATGGTTTACTGTGCAGTTGGTGGTGTTCAGCCTCAGTCAGAAACAGTATGGCGCCAGGCTAACAAATATCATGTACCACGTATCGCGTTCGTTAATAAAATGGACCGTATGGGTGCTAACTTCCTGCGTGTTGTTGAACAAATCAAAACACGTCTGGCAGCAAACCCAGTTCCACTGCAAATCCCAGTTGGTGCTGAAGAAAATTTCACCGGTGTTGTTGATTTAATCAAAATGAAAGCAATCCGTTGGAATGAAGAAGACCAAGGTGTTACCTTCGAATACGAAGACATTCCTGCAAATCTGCAAGATTTAGCTGAAGAATGGCACAATAACCTGGTTGAATCTGCAGCTGAAGCATCAGAAGAACTGATGGACAAATATCTGGGCGGTGAAGAACTGTCAGAAGCAGAAATCAAAGCTGCTCTGCGTAAACGCGTTCTAGATAACGAAATTATCCTGGTTACCTGTGGTTCTGCCTTTAAGAACAAAGGTGTTCAGGCAATGCTGGATGCGGTAATTGAATACCTGCCAGCACCAACAGATGTACCTGCTATCAACGGTATGTTACCAGACGGTAAAGATACTCCAGCAGAACGTCACTCAAGCGACGAAGAGCCATTCTCATCTCTGGCATTCAAAATCGCAACTGACCCATTTGTTGGTAACTTAACATTCTTCCGTGTGTACTCTGGTGTTGTAAACTCAGGTGACACTGTTCTGAACCCGGTTAAAGACAAAAAAGAACGTTTTGGCCGTATTGTTCAGATGCATGCTAACAAGCGTGAAGAAATTAAAGAAGTTCGTGCGGGCGACATCGCTGCTGCTATCGGTCTGAAAGACGTAACTACAGGTGATACTTTATGTGCAATTGATGCACCAATCATCTTAGAACGTATGGAATTCCCAGAGCCAGTAATCTCTGTTGCTATCGAACCTAAGACTAAAGCTGACCAAGAAAAAATGGGTATCGCTCTGAACCGTCTGGCTCAAGAAGATCCATCTTTCCGCGTATCAAGCGACGAAGAAACTGGTCAAACTATCATTGCTGGTATGGGTGAACTGCACTTAGACGTGTTAGTTGACCGTATGCGTCGTGAATTTAAAGTTGAAGCGAACGTAGGTAAACCACAGGTTGCTTACCGTGAAACTATTCGTGATACAGTAACTGATATCGAAGGTAAGCACGCGAAACAATCTGGTGGTCGTGGTCAGTACGGTCATGTTGTTATCGATCTGTCTCCATTACCAGCAGGTGGTGAAGAGAACTACGTATTTATCAACGATATCGTTGGTGGTGTAATTCCTAAAGAATTCATCCCAGCTGTTGATAAAGGTATTCAAGAACAGCTGAAATCTGGTCCATTAGCAGGTTACCCTGTTGTGGATATTCAGGCTCGTTTACATTACGGTTCTTACCATGATGTTGACTCCTCAGAAATCGCGTTTAAAATTGCCGCATCAATGGCATTTAAAGACGGCTTCATGAAAGCTAAGCCAATTCTGCTTGAGCCAGTCATGAAAGTTGAGATTGAAACGCCAGAAGATTACATGGGCGACGTTATCGGTGACTTAAACCGTCGTCGTGGTATGGTTGAAGGTATGGACGATCTGCCTACCGGTAAGATCATCCGTGCTCAAGTACCACTGGCTGAAATGTTCGGTTATGCAACTGACCTGCGTTCACAAACTCAGGGTCGTGCTTCATACTCTATGGAGTTCTTGAAGTACAACGAAGCGCCTAGCAACGTCGCTCAGGCTATTATCGAAGCTCGTAAAGCGAAATAAGATCCTTTCGAGTTCAATTTAGTTTACGCTCCCTCTAATAAGAGGGAGCGATATTAAGGAATATAGTCGTGTCTAAAGAAAAATTTGAACGTTCAAAACCGCACGTTAACGTTGGTACTATCGGCCACGTTGACCACGGTAAAACAACTCTGACTGCTGCAATCACTACAGTTTTAGCTAAAACTTACGGTGGTGCTGCTCGTGCATTCGATCAAATCGATAACGCACCAGAAGAAAAAGCTCGTGGTATCACCATCTCTACTTCACACGTAGAATACGACACTCCAACTCGTCACTACGCACACGTAGACTGCCCAGGTCACGCCGACTATGTTAAAAACATGATCACTGGTGCTGCGCAAATGGACGGAGCGATCCTGGTAGTTGCTGCGACTGATGGCCCAATGCCACAAACTCGTGAGCACATCCTGTTAGGTCGTCAGGTTGGTGTTCCTTACATCATCGTATTCCTGAACAAATGTGACATGGTAGATGATGAAGAGTTACTGGAATTAGTTGAAATGGAAGTTCGTGAACTTCTGTCTCAGTACGATTTCCCAGGTGACGACACTCCAGTAATCCGTGGTTCAGCGCTGAAAGCACTGGAAGGCGAAGCAGAGTGGGAAGCAAAAATTGTTGAATTAGCAGAAGCACTGGATTCATACATCCCAGAACCAGAGCGTGCAATTGACAAACCATTCCTGTTACCAATCGAAGACGTATTCTCAATCTCAGGCCGTGGTACAGTAGTAACTGGTCGTGTTGAGCGTGGTGTAATCAAAGTTGGTGAAGAAGTTGAAATCGTTGGTATCAAACCAACAGTTAAAACAACTTGTACTGGCGTTGAAATGTTCCGTAAATTACTTGACGAAGGTCGTGCAGGTGAGAACGTTGGTGTTCTGCTGCGTGGTACTAAACGTGAAGAAATCGAACGTGGACAAGTACTGGCTAAACCAGGTTCAATCAAGCCACACACTAAATTCGAATCAGAAGTATATATTCTGAGCAAAGATGAAGGTGGTCGTCATACTCCATTCTTCAAAGGCTACCGTCCACAGTTCTACTTCCGTACAACTGACGTAACTGGTACTATCGAATTACCAGAAGGCGTAGAAATGGTAATGCCAGGTGACAACATCAACATGATCGTTGAACTGATTCACCCAATCGCGATGGACGACGGTTTACGTTTCGCTATCCGTGAAGGTGGCCGTACAGTAGGTGCGGGCGTTGTTGCTAAAGTATTAGGTTAATTACTCGCGTAATTCTCCTAGAGAAGGGCATCA